>DQWO01000260.1 GCA_011042595.1 Pseudomonadota bacterium | reverse complement strand
GGTAAGCTGCAATGCTCTCAGCCTGATTGAAGAGGATGATAAGTCTTATGTAGAGATTGATCCGAATCTTTGTGTCGGTTGTACGGTTTGTGCCCAGGTTTGTAAATTTGACGCCATTTCCTAGTAAAGATGGAGGATGTGATTAGATGAAAAATATAAATATTTTACTTGCAGGAGTTGGTGGACAGGGAGTTCTGTTGGCCAGCCAGATTTTAACCAGAGTGGCCATGGCTACCGGCTTGGATGTTAAACAAAGTGAAGTGCATGGGATGTCCCAGCGGGGAGGGAGTGTTACCAGTCATGTGCGGTTTGGTGATAAAATTTATTCTCCCACCGTTGATGACGGTACTGCTGACTTTCTCTTAGGCTTTGAACGTCTGGAAGCTTTGCGAAATGCTCATTGTGTTGCACCCGATGGAAAAATATTCTATAATAGCATGCGTATCAACCCGAGTACGGTTGCTTCCGGGGTGGCCAGCTATCCCGAGGGGATTGAATCAGCCATTAAAGCGTATGCGACGGATGTTTTTGCGATTGATGGTTTGGGCCTGGCTGAACAGCTTGGGAATGTCAGAGCCGCGAATACGGTAATGGTGGGGGCAATTTCCTCTTTTCTGCCTTTTCCTGAAAAATTATGGGGGGAGCAACTGCGGAAAATCCTGCCGGCAAAACTGGTGGATCTTAATCTCAAAGCCTTTGAACTTGGTAAACAGGCGGTAGCTGGTTGATACGTGGTTCTGATACCCAGTCGTTTTTACTTTCTTAATCAGGGGGGCATTGCTATGCCCCCCTCTTATTTTATCAGGCTTAGATGACAAAACTTTCTCAATTACCGGAATCATCCATCTATCAGACTAAAGAAGTTCTGGCTTCACTCTACCAGATCAGTCGTCTCAGTTCGGTTAGTGACGGGCGGGAGGATTTAATTCGTACGGTGCTTGAAACGATCATTAATGGTCTGCAATATGATCGGGTTGCCCTGTACCTGTTGAAAATGGGAACTTCAATCCTTGAGGGAGTAATCAATGTCGGCTGCCAGGTCAGCGTAAAGGGAGTTAAATATGATCTCTATGCTGATGATTGCGTCGAAACCAGGGTAGTGAAAACCGGGGAAATCATTACGATCAAGTCTGGTTGTGATCATGATTTTTATACCCAGATTGATCGCAAGCGCAATGAAGTCTTAAAAAGAACCAGTTGTGTGCTGCTGCCGATTATTACCAAACAGGGGATCATCGGAACCTTGTTGGTGGACCGAAGCCATCGGCAGGGGGCTATTAACCGTGATGATATTGAGATCCTGGAGATTTTCTGCAACCAGATAGGGATTGTGGTGGAAAATCTGCAGTTACTGGAAAGCAATCGGCAAAAAATTAATGAACTGACCATGTTGCAGAAAATTTCCCGGTCCATGAGTGAACCACGGGATTTGGATTCCCTTTACCAGCTAATCGTTAAAGAGGCGAACCGACTGGGGAAAAGTCATGGTTGCTGGCTCAGCCTGAATACTGATAGTAATGAGCTGATTACCGTGGCCGTCGATGGATGCCAGAAAAGTGAAGTTGATGAATTAGATGATGAAAGTCAGACGGAGGAAGTGAGAAACAGCAGTCGCACTGCATACCGATTGTTGTCTATGCCTGCTGAATTTGGCGGTCATCAGGTGGGCGTTCTGGCTGTGCCGTTGGTGAGTGGTAGTACAGTTCGGGGTATTCTCAAATTATTATATCAAGTGAATACTGGTTTAGCCGGGATCAATATTGATGTGATTGACGTTTTTGCCTCCCAGGCCAGTAAAGCCATTGAAAATATTACCTTCTATCAACATTTACAGGAAGAACGTGATTTTCGTGAGAGTATCCTGCGCAGTACGCCAAACGGAATTATCACTATTGATACTGATTTGCGGATTACTTCCAGCAATCAGCAGGCCAGACGGATGTTCAGCACTCTTGGAGATTTGTTGCGGCGTCCGGTATGTGATGTTATTGACAGTTTTTCTTTTCGCCAGGGATTAATCGAGGTGGTTGAGAGACAACGGTCAATGGTCCAGTTGGAAGTGATTTCTGGCAAATCAGTTAGCAGAGGGCAAAATTTGTTTGTTTCCATTACTTCCCTGCATCATGACTGGTCCAGACAGCGTGAAATCCTGATAATGATTCAGGATCAGACTGAAAAGAAAAAGATGGACCAGGAGGTTGAAAGGATGAAACGCCTGGCATCCATCGGCCAACTGGCTGCCGGTATTGCCCATGAGATACGAAATCCTCTTACCGGGATGAATATCTCCCTGGATATTATCAAGGAAGAGGTTGCCGAAAGCCAGCATACTGTTGCCCTGATTGATGGTGTTGTCCAGGAGCTTGATCGATTGGAAATCATCGTTTCTTCGTTGTTGGAATTTTCCCGTACCGGGGTGGTGGAAATGGGAACCATATACCTTGAAACCCTGCTGCAACAGTGGTTTCCACTTTTTCGGGAACAATGCAAGCGCAGCCAGGTACTGGCTTCCCTTGAGATGGAATATGATTTACCGCCAGTAAGGGGGGATGTGGAAAAGCTTCGCCAGGTGATGATAAACCTGTCATTAAATGCTTTGGAAGCAATCTCCGGCCCGGGAACTATTACCATGAAAGTTGAACTTAAGAGCTCAAACCAGATCTCGTCACGTTTCCAGTCTGGAGAACTGTCTGCTGGATCATGGGAATCCTGGGTTGAAATTGCGGTGATTGATAGTGGCGTGGGTATGAGTGAAGAGATCAAAGAGCGCATCTTTGATCCATTTTATACCACTAGAAATCAGGGTACTGGATTAGGACTTTCCATAGTTCATAATATTATTAAAGAACATGATGGCTGGATCGATGTAGAAAGTGAGCCGGGTAAAGGGAGCCGCTTTGCGGTTTTTATTCCGGTTGCTGAAACCGAAAATCAGGGCCGGAGTCAGGATGATGTTAAATCGAATACTTATTATTGATGATGAAAAATTAATCCGGGAATCTTTGTCTCATTTATTAACCGGAGCGGGGTATCAGGTAGATCTGGCTGCCGATGGAGCGCAGGCCAAACAACTTTTTACTCAGCACACTTATGACCTGGCTCTGATTGATCTGCGTTTGCCGGATTGCAATGGGATTGAATTGCTGAAAATCTTTAAGACGGCGGTACCTGATCAAGGGCCTATGTGCATTATGATGACAGCCTATGGCTCAGTGGATTCAGCGGTACAGGCGATGAAGCATGGGGCCTATGATTATATCAATAAGCCATTTAAATCCAAGGAAATCCTGTTGATTGTCAAGCTAGCTCTGGAGGCCGGGGGCTTGAAGCGGGAAGTCCGGCAGATTATCAAAACCCAGGCGAAAAAATACAATATCAACAATATGATCGCCGTTGATCCGCTGATGATAAAAACCTTCGAAGTGGTGAAAAAAGTAGCCGCCAACCGTGATGTTTCGGTTTTGATTCAGGGAGAAAGCGGTACCGGCAAAGAATTGATTGCCAAATCCCTGCATTATTTAAGCTCCCGGGCAGCCAAGCCTTTTGTCAGCATCAACTGTGCCTCAATACCTGGTAATTTGTTGGAAAGTGAACTGTTTGGTTATGAACGGGGAGCTTTTACGGATGCCAAGAGTCGTAAACATGGTTTGCTGGAAAAAGCTGAAGGTGGAACAGTTTTCCTGGATGAAATTGGCGATATGGAACCCTCGCTACAGGCAAAACTGCTTCGGGTTTTGGAGGAAAGCCGTTTCCGCCGCCTTGGCAGCGTGTCAGATATCACCATTGACGTGCGTTTTGTTTCTGCTACCAATCAGATACTGGAAAAGTTGATTGAAAAGGGAACCTTTCGCGAGGATCTTTATTACCGGCTCAAAGTTATTAATATTACCATTCCTCCGCTGCGGGAAAGGAAACAGGATATTGAAGTTTTGCTCAAATATTTTATTGACCATTTTAATAGCAAACTGAATCGACAGGTAAAAGGGGTGAGCCCCGGGGCACTTTCCCTCTTGCAGCAATACCGGTGGCCGGGGAATATCCGGGAGCTGAAAAATACCATTGAGCGGATCATGATTCTCGAAGATGATGAAATTATTACCGAGGAACATCTGCCCCTGGAGGTTATTTCCTCCAGTCGGGAAAAAGGTAAGTACGGGGTGTTCCTGCCCCGTGAGTATGATATCCGCCAGGGTATTGATTTCAATGGTCTGGTTAAATCTTTTTCCAGTTATTTAATTGAAGAGGCAATGAAGATAGCCGGAGGCAATAAGGCCAAAACTGCCCGCCTGCTATCCATGGACCGAGGGACTTTGCGCTATCAGATCAAAAAACTGGGGATCGAAGAAGAAGTATTTGACCAGGAATAATCCTTGCGTAGCATAACTCTGATATGCTATAGGCGGTAATCTAAATTTTACCTGATTATGTCGGGGCGTAGCGCAGCCCGGTTAGCGCACCTGCCTTGGGAGCAGGGGGTCGGAGGTTCAAATCCTCTCGCCCCGACCAGTAAATATTAGGGGGGTTAGCCTGCAGGGGCTAACCCCTTCTCACTGGTTTCATAGTTGTGGTGATATTGTTACCTGATATTTTTTGACAAGTGGGTAAGACAGTGTTAACTGATCTGAGTAGTTGATTTTTAGT
>DQWO01000156.1 GCA_011042595.1 Pseudomonadota bacterium | reverse complement strand
CGTTCCAATATGCATGCCTTAACCATTTTGGGAGCGGAAGTCAGGGTTTGCAGTCCACCGACCATGCTGCCATTGAATATGAATGGCTTTCCCGGAGTAAAAGTTTGTGCAAGTCCGGAGGAGGCTATTGAAGGGGTGGATGTTATAATGATGCTCCGCATACAGCTGGAACGTCAGGATCATACCCTGTTTCCCTCAATTAATGAATATGCCAGGCGTTATGGCCTGAATCGCAGCCGGGTAAGTCTGGCCAGTAATGATGTTATTATCATGCATCCCGGACCCATGAATCGTGGGGTGGAAATCACCTCAGAGGTGGCTGACGGAAAACATTCGGTGATTCTTGACCAGGTTGAAAATGGCGTTGCCGTGCGAATGGCGATTTTATATCTTTTGGGAGATAAATCAGAATGAAACGGATATTGCTGCGGGGTGGTCGGGTAATAGATCCTGAAAATAACCGTGATCAAAAACTTGATGTTCTGATTGCCGATGGTGCTATTGCCGAGATTGGCCAAAAACTGCAACTGGATGAAAGTGCCGGAAAGGTTGTCCAGGCAGAAGGGTTATGGGTTATGCCCGGTGCCATTGATATGCATACCCATCTGCGTGAGCCGGGGCAGGAATACAAGGAAACGATTTTGAGTGGAGCCCAGGCTGCGGCAGCTGGTGGTTTTACCAGTATTGCCTGTATGGCCAATACCAGCCCGGTGAATGATTGTGCCGCGGTAACCCGTTTTATCAGTGAACGGGCTCAGCAGGCGCCGGTCAATGTTTTGCCCATCGGGGCGGTAACCATGGGCATGCAGGGTAAGCGGATGGTTGAAATGGCAGAAATGGCTACGGCGGGTGCAATAGCCTTTTCTGAAGATGGAAAAACTGTCGAAGATTCCAATCTCTATCGTCATGCGATGGAATATGCCGGCAGCCTTAATCGCATCATTATTTGCCATTGTCAGGACAATTATCTTTTTGCAGGTGGTGTTATCCATGAAGGGGAAATATCTTCAACCTATGGATTCCCCGGCATCCCTTCGCTGGCTGAGGAACTTGATATTGCCCGTTGCATCCTGTTGGCTGAATTCCTCGAGCTTCCAGTTCATATTGCCCATATCAGTACCCGAGGTGCCGTATCACTGGTTGCCCGGGCCAAAGAACGAGGGGTAAAGGTTACGGCAGAGGTGACGCCGCATCATTTTTCTCTGGACCATCGGGCTGTGGCTGATCTTTACTACCGTGATGGGGTGGAATATGCCATGAAAAGGCAATATGCATGCTTTAATCCCAACACCAAAATGAGTCCTCCTTTACGTGAGCCCGAGGATGTGGTTGCCATTAAAGAGGCTCTGTCTGCTGGAATTATTGATGTTGTTGCTTCGGATCATGCACCTCATGAACAGACGGAAAAAGAGGTGGAATACCAGTATGCGCCTTTTGGCATTGTCGGGCTGGAAACGACCATTCCTTTAACTATGAATCTGGTGCGTGAAGGGGTTCTGACCCCAGTGAAAATGGTTGAACGTCTCAGCGTTGCTCCGGCAAAAATTCTTGGTTTATCAAGGAAAGGCAGTCTGGAAGTCGGCATGGATGCGGATGTGACGATTATTGATCCTGAAGTCCAATGGGTTATTGATAAAGATGATTTTCGTTCCAAGAGTTCCAATACTCCTTTTGATGGTTGGCGAGTTCAAGGGAAAGCATTGACGACCATTGTGGCAGGGGAAATTGTCTATGCTGCCGATGGGCAGGTATGAGGGGCATTAATGGCATTTGCAAAAAACAAAGCAATTCTGCTGCTGGAGGACGGGACGGCGTTTACCGGCCGCTCATTTGGTGCCGCGGGAGAAGCTATCGGGGAAGTGGTCTTCAATACCAGCCTGACGGGTTATCAGGAGGTATTGACTGATCCTTCTTATCGGGGACAGATGGTAACCATGACCTATCCCCATATCGGTAATTATGGTATTAACGAAGAAGATGTTGAGTCGAAAAAACTTTTCTTATCCGGTTATATTGTTAAGGAATATTGCCATACACCCAGCAACTGGAGGAGTATAAAGTCGTTGGGTAGTTATCTCGAAGAAGCTGGTGTGGTTGGAATTGAAGGTATTGACACCCGTTTCCTGACCCGTCATATCCGCCTGGCCGGTGCCATGCCGGGGATTATTTCCACGACGGACTTTGATGTATCCAGCCTGACAGAGAAACTTCGTCATTGCCCAGGTATTGAAGGAGTAAACCTGGTGGATGGAGTGACATCACCTTCCACTTATGAATGGTCCCAGGGAGACTGGGATATTGCCGCCGGTTATCGGGAAAACCGGAACTCCGGCGGTTTTCACGTGGTGGCCTATGATTATGGGATTAAATACAATATCCTTCGGTTGCTGGTGGCCGCCGGATGCAAAGTAACCGTTGTTCCGGCAGCAACAACGGCACAGGAAGTGTTTGCCATGAATCCTGATGGTGTATTTCTTTCAAATGGACCAGGTGATCCGGCTGCTTTGATGGAATATGTTAAACAGGTCAGGTTATTGATTGGCAGAAAACCCATGTTTGGCATCTGTCTGGGACATCAGATTATCGGTCTGGCTTTGGGTGGAAGCACCTATAAGTTGAAATTCGGCCACCATGGCAGTAACCAGCCGGTTATGGATCTGGCCACCGGTAAAGTTGAGATTACCTCGCAGAATCATGGGTTTTGTGTTGATATTGATTCCCTGGGTGATGAGGTGGAAGTGACCCATATTAATTTGAATGATCGTACGGTTGAGGGCTTGAAACATCGTCGCTATCCGCTCTTTTCTATTCAGTATCACCCCGAAAGTTCTCCTGG
The DNA here is from genome assembly GCA_011042595.1 of Pseudomonadota bacterium. Lineage (GTDB taxonomy): Bacteria > Desulfobacterota > Anaeroferrophillalia > Anaeroferrophillales > Anaeroferrophillaceae > DQWO01. The sequence goes on along the minus strand of DQWO01000156.1, from coordinate 1,855 downwards.
ACCCCATGATTCAGCCTATTTATTTAAACGTTTTATCCAGTTGATGGCAACGAACAAATAATGGCGGCAGTTGATTAAAGCTCAGGTGGGCTTTGCTTCGCGGTTATGGGGTTGGTAGCCTTTTGAGTTGGAAGTTGCCATCTTCCAATACCAGGTAGGAGTAATCAGTTATCCAGTCTCCCAGGTGATAAACCGGATATTTCTGATCGTTCAGGACAACCTGATTCTGGGCCGGATGATGATAATGGGCGATAATTGCCACATCATGACCGGCCCGAAATATATCCGTAAGCTTGTTGGTTAGCTTCTCCGGTATATGGCTGGCGTTTTGAGATTGATTGCGGCTGGTTTTTGAAAGCCACTGGGCAACCCTGCAGGTGAAGTCGGGGGGTATCAGGCTGATAAGACGGCAGATGAGGGGACTTTTGATAAATCCTGCCCATCGTCGGTACCATTGTTGACTGTCATCCAGTAAGTCTCCATGGGCCAGATAAAGACGGTGGCCGGACAGGTAAACGGATAATTCCCTGGGGTTACTGTGGGCATGTAAATGGGTACGGAAAAATGGCCCCAGTTTAATTTCGTGGTTTCCTTCGATGAAGTAGAGTTTTATTCCCCGTTGAACCAGGGCTTCAAGGGTCGCGAGGATGGGAACATATACTGATAATACTACCTCACGGTACCCGAACCAGAAGTCAAAAAAATCACCAAGGATAAAGAGATTTTCTACGTCTTCAGGCAGGTTTTGCAGAAAACTATTCAGTCTCCGATAATTTTCATCGGTTGGATATTTTAAATGAGCATCGGCAAGAAAGATTGATTTCATCAGCATACATTTTCTGCAGGCGATGACTGCTTATAGTTTATGTTCTTCATGAGCTATGCTAATAAAACAAAAAACGCATTAAGGCAATATCGAAATTTTTACCAGAATTTATTTATTTTCCTAAAGGACAGATACAGTGCCTAAACGTACTGATTTAAAAAAGATTATGTTGATTGGCTCCGGGCCGATCATTATTGGCCAGGCCTGTGAGTTTGATTACTCCGGGACCCAGGCATGTAAGGCGCTCAAGGAAGAAGGGTATGAAGTAGTATTGGTTAACAGTAACCCGGCAACCATCATGACTGATCCGGAATTTGCTCACCGTACCTACATAGAACCTATTACCGCCGCAACAGTGGCCAAAATAATAGCAGCGGAGCGACCTGATGCCCTGCTGCCGACTGTAGGTGGGCAGACAGCCCTTAATGTTGGAATTGAACTGGCTGAAAACGGAACCCTGGCCAGGTATGATGTAGAGCTGATTGGGGCAAGTCCGGAAGCAATTAAAAAGGCTGAAGATCGCCAGCTGTTTAAGGAGGCGATGCTGAAGATTGGCCTGGATCTGCCCAAGAGCGGGCATGCACACTCCATGGCTGATGCCTGGGAGATCATTGGCGAAGTAGGTTTTCCGGCCATTCTCCGGCCATCCTTCACCTTGGGAGGAACGGGTGGAAATATAGCCTATAATGTTGCCGATTATGAACGTTACGTAAAATGGGGTCTTGATTTAAGTCCCACCCATGAAATACTTATTGAAGAGTCTATTGTTGGCTGGAAGGAATATGAGCTTGAGGTAATGCGTGACCATCACGATAACGTGGTCATTATCTGTTCCATTGAAAACATCGATGCTATGGGTATTCATACCGGCGACAGTATTACTGTTGCTCCGGCTCAAACGCTGACCGATAAAGAATATCAGCTGATGAGAGACGCGGCTATTCGGGTTATCAGGGAAATCGGGGTGGATACGGGAGGTTCAAATGTCCAGTTCGCGGTAAACCCTGATGATGGTCGCCTGATTATTAT
>DQWO01000147.1 GCA_011042595.1 Pseudomonadota bacterium | reverse complement strand
GATCAGCGGGTGGAGCAAGAGCGTGATGTTGTGCCGGCGTCCGGAGTTGGCAAAAAAGTGATTCTCTATACTGATGGGGCCTCCCGGGGGAATCCCGGTCTGGCCGGAGCCGGATTTCTGGTGCTGGATGAAAAGGAGACACTGCTGGATGAGGGTAAAACCTTTCTCGGTGAGCGGACCAATAATGAGGCGGAATATGATGCCCTGATTGCCGGTCTGAAACTGGCCCGGCGTTTAGGTTGTATGGAAGTGGAAGTGCGGGCTGATTCACAATTGATGATCAGACAGCTGACCGGGCAATACCGGGTTAAAAATAAGCGGCTCATTCCTTTGGTGCTGGAAGTGAAGAAACTGGCATCGGCGTTTGCCAGGGTTGACTACCATCATATTCCCCGGGCGGAGAATTCCCGGGCCGATGAACTGGCTAACCAGGCAATTGATGAGATGTTAAAAGGGAAATAAAGTTTGCATTTGTCATAAAGATATTGCATCATAAGTTGCCGGAGTAGACTGGATGGCCGCCGGCATCCTTCGTTATGAAGGTGCGGGAGGAAAGTCCGAACACCGCAGGGCAGGGTGCTTCGTAACGCGAAGTCCTGGTGACAGGCAGGAAAGTGCCACAGAAAATATACCGCCCCGGTTCGGCCGGGGTAAGGGTGAAAAGGCGAGGTAAGAGCTCACCAGCACCGGTGGTGACATCGGTGGCTTGGTAAACCCCACCCGGTGCAAGACCAAATAGGCTCTACTTATCCGTTAGCGGATATAAGACGGCCCGTCTGAAGGCAGTTGCCGGGTAGAGCGGGTAGGTCGCTTGAGGTTGCGGGTGACTGCAATCCTAGATGAATGGTCATCGCTCCCCTTTCGGGGAGGACAGAATTCGGCTTACAGGTCTGCTCCGGCACTGTTTGTATTATTTTTATTCCGTAAATAATTCTTTTGGCTTATTCAGCTTTCAGCCATTCTTTTCCCAGGTAACGTTCCCCTTCGCTGTAAATGCAGCCGCAATACTGCTGGCGGTACATGTCTCGTTTTTTGGATGCTTCAATGCCGTCTTTCCAACCGCTGCGGAAATCTTCATAAAAGAACGGGACTCCCACTGTTTTCCCCACCGATTCGCCAATTTTTCTGATCTGTTCATGTTGTTGGAATTTACTGTACAAAAGGGTTGAGGTGAAGGCGTCGAACTTTCCCCGGCGGGCTATTTTGGCCGTATGTTCCAGGCGGTCATGGTAACAGAAAAGACAGCGCCGGCTTTCCCGATAAACGTTTTGCCGCAGAAATTCCACCAGCCGGTAATGTTCATCATAGATCATCGGCAGGTCTGCTTCGGTGGCATAGCCAGCCAGGGTTTCCCGGCGCTGCTGCCATTCCGTGTAGGGGTGAATATGGTTATAATAGTATCCATGTACCTGGTGGCCGGCAGTCCGTAATGTTTCCAGCGGGTAGATGGTGCAGGGGCCGCAGCAGCAGTGGAGCAGAATTTTCATGGTGTTTACTCCTTACATTATTTTGAGATATTGCAGCCCATTATGTAAAAAAATCAGGGCAAAGATCAGCAGGATTGCTCCCAGGATATAATTGATTTTTCGGTAGAGGGCCAGTGAAAATCCAGCTCGGCATCCGGCAACCAGGGCGGCAATGCCGATTTTTGCCCCCACCAGGCAAAAATAAAATGATACCAGGAATAAGCTGCTGGTGATCCAATGGTTTTTTCCGGGGGTCAACAGGATCGGGCCGCCGATGGTAAGCCAGAAAATATAGGGATGGGGATTGAGCAGGTTGCTGATGATTCCTTTGATTAAGGAACCGGCATTATTTTCTTCCGGTTGGTAACTTAATGTTGCTGTATGGAAACATTCATAGGCCAGGTAGGCAATAAAAATAGCACCCACCAGGGTGATGATTCCCAGAATTGGCGCAGACCGGGAAAGTTTGCTCAAAATCAGGATGGTGATCAGAATGATCGGCAGGTCGGTAATCAGAGGTGCCAGGGCCACCTGCAAGCCGGCCCGGAATCCATCCCTGATCGTTTCACTGATGACCAGCGCCAGCAGAGGCCCGGGGGATATGCCGGCAGTAAGGCCAAAAACCAGACCGCTGCCAAGAGATGTCAGGTCAATCATTCATGCTCTCCTGATTTTCCAGTTCCCATCATTGACCAGCGGAATTTTCCATTCCTAAAGCCTTACCGTAGCCGGTCAGCTCAAGATATCCTTCGCCTTTGATGGTTTTTGTGTTCTGTTGATGCCCTACGGCCATAATTCCTCCTTCCCAGTAAATGGTGCGGGTGGTCTCCACGGTTTTCATTTCCTGGCTGACCATTCTGGGCCGCAGAATCAGTTCCAGGGTTTGTGGTTTTTTAAGCTTAAGCCGCCACCACAGGGGATAGCTGATCCCGGTATCGGGGCTTTTCCAGCGTCGCTTTTCCGGAGTCAGGGAGAAATCAGATCGGCGTAGATGTTCTGAACTTCCATCCGCAAAGACGAAAGTGCCACTGGATGAGGGAGAGATTTCACCGGTTTTTTGCCGCATCTGATAGATCATCAGGCTGCTGCCGTCATCAAGGTGGAGGCTTATCCAGTCCCAGCCCTGCTGGTTTTTACCCAGCTGGTTGGTGGCAAATTCGTGATCGTACCAGCTCAGGCCGGAAACCTGGTAATGCTTGCCGGCCAGGGTGATGCTTCCCCGGGTCAGGAGCCGGGGAAGAGAATAATAGTAGGATGCCTGTCCGGCTTCTGCTCCCTTGTGGCTCAGACCCCGGCTGCCATGCAGTATGGGCCGGGGATAGCCGGGGGTGAAACTCAGACCCAGGGTGTAATCGTTGGTCTGACAGTGGAGGGTGAGCGTCTTGTTCTCCTCCTGGCGAATAAAATTCCCCTTGATCCAGCTATTGAGGGTTTTGCTGCCGGCACCGGCCAAGCTGGGACCGGTGCGGCTGGCATCCTGGTAGTGGTAAAACTGCTGCTGGCTGAAATCGCTCAGGCTCGTATGCAGGAGGTAAAGGTCGCGGACTTCCCAGGGGTTGTCGGTGGTTTTCTGTTCCCTGATCCCCCGGCGGAAAATAGTAGATTGAAAGCCGAAAGACTGTCCATTGTCAGCAACCAGATTACCGGTAATATACCACCATTCAGTCTGAAAATTTTCGTGTTGGCCGTGATCGCGGGGAAAGCTGAAAGGTCGTGGTTTGACGGCCTGCTGCCAGGCCAGTGCCGGGCAGGAGATGAAGCCGGCTGACAGCAGCAGAAAAAGCAGTGTCAGGATGGGCATGATGCCGGATTCATAGGGCAGATTTTTCCGCGTCATTAATCAGTTATCCTGCATCTGGAAATACGGGTTGCTGCCGGCAATCCGCCAGGCCGGATAGAGGCCGGAAATCAGGGAGGCACCGGCGGCGATTGCCAGGGTGGACAGAAAAACCAGCGGGGTCAGGTGAATGTCGATGCTCCAGCCGAATGATTTCAGGTTGATGACCTTGATCAGCACCCAGGCCAGTACCGGCCCGCAAATCCAGGCCATGAAGCCCGCCAGCAGGCCCATGGTCAGAGACTGCAGCAGGCTGAGGCGGAAAATATCCCCACGTGATAATCCCAGGGCACGCAGAATACCATATTCCTGTTCGGATTCAAGGTAAATGGATAAAAGCGCGCTGATGATACCGAAAAAAGCAACGATGACCGCGATAAAACGGGTACTGATGGTAATGGTGAAACTACGGTCGAAAATTTCCATGATCCTCTTTCGCAGGCTGGCATTAGTATAGAGGATATGTGGATAAGGCTGCAACCAGGCCAGCAGCCGAGGGCGGAATTCCCGCGGCGTGATTCCGGATGGCAGAAATATCGCCAGGGAGTTTACCTCCCGGTCATCCATGAAACGGCTGAAGATGGAATAATCCATGATGATAACGCCGTGTTCGGTGAGATAGTCGCGGTAAACCGCGGTGACCATGAAGTCTTTTTTCTCCCTGATACCCCGCAGGGTAATGCGGTCTCCCGGTTTGACCAGATATTTGTTGGCAAAACTTTCGCTGACCATAATTTTCCCCTGTCGCAGTTCATCCCAGGGGGAGCCGTGGGCGGCAATGAACTGGTAACTGGAATGGTTTTTCATGACCATGGCGTCCATGCCGGAAAGGCGGATAATGCCATTATTATACTGATAACTGATATTTCGATAGCGGTTGATGGCTTCAACCCCGGGCAGCTGTTTTAACTGGTGGTAGATTTCCCGGTTCAGGGTATTGGCATCATAATCACGATCGCAGCCGCTGATATAAAAATCTCCCTGAATGTTACTCTGAAACCAGTCCTTGAGGGTGCCGCGAAAAGAGCCGATCATCAGGGAAATACCCATGGACATGGCCAGCGCTACCATCAGGGCGCTGATGGCCGGTGCCGTACGGCTGAGACGTCGGGAAATGGACCCGATTCCCAGTTTAGTTCGGATTCCCAGCCAGGGGGTGGACAGGTGCAGGAAGAGAGTTATCAGCCGGTCAACCATCAGCGGGGTTATCAAGGCAAATCCCAGGCAAATGCCAAAAGCGGCCACAAAACCAAAATATGGATCCCGGCCCGGCATCTGGCTCAAGGCCAAGGAAAAGAGAACCAGGAGCAGGCCGGCCAGGGCAAAACGCTTGCAGTTGGCGCGGGCGCGATCTTCCACGATGCGGCGGGAAAGAAGGCGGGCGATGCTGGAGTGGCGGATTTCCCGCAATGGCAGAAT
>DQWO01000359.1 GCA_011042595.1 Pseudomonadota bacterium | reverse complement strand
GCTCATAGCGGCATTGGGTGCCGAACGAATCACCACGACGGTGATTCGCGGCACACACCTCGGAGCGGCACACGATGTGCCGCGAGAATGAGCGAGAGCCATGCCGGAATATCCTGATACCTTCATTTGGGTTGCGGGCTTAGACCCCGCATTAGGGAGACGGATATATGGCTTCACCCCGAGTTCTGGTGCTGACCGGATATGGTATCAATTGTGAGGAAGAAACGGCTTTTGCTTTTAGTCGCTGTGGGGCGCAATGTCGAATTATGCATGTGAATGATCTGATTGCTGATCCGGGGCAGCTGAGGAAGGCGCAGATTTTTGTCGTTCCCGGCGGTTTTTCCTACGGCGATGATACCGGTTCAGGCAATGCCCTTGCCAACAAGATGAGAAATACCCTCTGGTCGGAATTGATGGATTTTGTTCTTGGTGACCGTCTGGTGCTGGGAATCTGCAACGGCTTCCAGGTGTTGGTGAATCTGGGCTTGCTGCCGGGATTTGCTGAAAACTATGGTGAACGCCAAGTGGCATTGATTTCCAACTCTTCGTCTCGTTATGAGTGTCGCTGGGTGGATCTGCTGGTGCCGGAAAACCATTCCATTTTTTTACAGGATCTGAACCGGCTCCATCTGCCCATAGCCCATGGTGAGGGCAGGTTTTACGCCCCCCTTGAAGTTTTGCCGCGTCTTCGGGATGGCGGCAATGTGGCAATGATGTATGCGGATCAGGAAGGTAATCCGGCCGGGGGAAAGTTTCCGCAAAACCCCAATGGTTCACTATTTGATATCGCCGGGATTTGTGATGACAGTGGCAAAGTTTTAGGAATGATGCCGCACCCTGAACGGGCATTGGTACTCAGTCAGTTGCCTTCCTGGCCGGATATGACTGCCAGACAGGAAACGGGGAAATGGGATGATCCCGGCCCTGGTTCTGTTCTTTTCCAAAATGCGGTTAACTATTTTTCCAAATAGAAATAATCGAGGTGGATGATGACCGGCTGGGACAAGCGAACGGTAAATAGCCGTAGATTGATAATTGCGGTCATATCCATTTTCCTCCCGGTCGGAGCATTTTTGATTTCCTTGAGCGGGATGGAAAAATCATTCCATCCTGGTTGGCAGGCTAAGTGCTGATTGAAGCGATCATGGTAGGCATTTCCTGATTTATAATGGTCGCGGTCATGAAGGCGGCAGACGATGGTTAATGGTTTTTCCGTCCCGTTGTGGATACTGAAATGCAGGGAGGTATATTGTGACCAGTCCGGAGGGAAATAAAAGAGGGAATTTCCTGAATACTGCTCGGTTGTCAGTAGAACTTTAAGGGAACCGTGCCCATGGCGGGTCAGCTGATGGTCTATCTCTCCTTGTTCCCATCGAGCCAGTTCAAATGGTGTTTCAAAATCAGCCAGCAGGGGAAACTGGTGTCTGGCTATGGTTTCATCGATCAGGGCTTTCCCCAGCGGGATAAGGGTAATGATGGTCAGGAAAATGACCAGGAACCGTAATTTTCGCTGGCGGCTGGAGCCCAGCGATTTACTGGCTGGCAACAGGAATGCTGCCGCAATCAGGGTTCCCAGGCAGTCGCGCCAGATATCAGCGATATCCAGTGTTCGCTGAGAGAATATCTGCATAACTTCCGTGGCTCCTCCGGCCAGGAGCGTCAGAAACAGCAGCATGGTGATTAAGGGAAAGAATTTTCTGGGCAGGAATTTCCCCCCATGATGCCAGATAATGACACTTAGGGCGGCAAAAAGAATGATATGACCCAGATTCCAGGCCTGGGTAACCGAGCGCAGGCTATCATCCGGTCCGCTATAAAATAGTAATATGCTGCCAATGACAGCACAGAGATAAGCGGCGAATCTTTTGATTGGTGAAATGGTGTTTGTTGCCAAACTTGAATTCCTGTAGTCAGTTTTTCCTATCTTCTTGTAACACAAACTCCAGGCGAATAAAAAAGCTAACTGAAATTTTGAATTTTACCGTGGCCTGAGTGTATTTGCAGCCTGTTGACGGGGAGGGTATGCCTGAACTGCCGGAAGTTGAAACTGTTGCCAGGGCTTTACGTCCGCATCTCCTTGGTCGGAGGATGACCAGAGTAGATGTCCTGACGGTTAAGCTTCGCAAGCCTCTTGCCTCTTTTAAACAGAAGTTGGCAGATGTGCTGGATAAGGAAATTATCAAAATTTCCCGGCGGGCCAAGTATATTGTGGTTGAATTTGCCGGCATGCGGGTAATGTTGCTGCATCTGGGAATGAGTGGTTCCCTGAAAATTGTTCCTGGGGATGTGCCGGCGGAAAATCATGAACGTATCATCTGGTTTTTCGATGATGGACGCAGCCTGCGCTTCCACGACCCCCGTAAATTTGGCCTGGTTGACATCCTGCCGCTGCAGATTCCAGATTCTCTTCCTGAATGTTTGGAAAACCTGCCGCCTGAACCCCTTGGCGAGCACTTTTCCGCCAACTATCTCTATCAACTGAGTCGTGGTCGCCGGCGACCGATTAAATCACTGATCATGGACAATTCCTTTGTGGTTGGGGTTGGTAATATTTATGCCAGTGAATCACTGTTTCGGGCTGGGATTGATCCATTATCTCCAGCCGGTAAACTGACGTTGCCACGATATCAGCAGCTTGTGCAAGCCATCAGACAGGTTTTACAGGAAGCTATTGCTGCCGGGGGTACCACCATCAGTGATTTTTCCGGAGTGGATGGCAGTGAAGGGACGTTTGCCCGCCATTTGAATGTCTATGGACGGGCAGGCAAAGTCTGTTTGACCTGTAACAAGGCAATTATTTTGAAAACAATCATTGGTGGTCGTTCCACTTTTTATTGTCCCCATTGCCAAAAATAGGCATTGTTGTCCGATAAGGTTGTGGTGCTCTTTTAACCGGGGCCGATTTCTCGTATTTTTATTGCTCAATTGCCGAAAAAAACAGCGGTATTTCCAGTGACGGGTAAACTAAGATTATATCTGGGACGTCTATAATCAGTGGAGGAACCACAGGTATGATGTCTTCAGGCCGTGATGTTGGTAACTGAGCTTGCGGATATTGACTTTTTATGGATCATAATACCTTTAACCAGTTCCTGGATCAATGGCAGAATGATATTTACCGGATGATACGATCCAGGGTTAATGCCCCGGCTGATGCGGAAGATATCATGCAGGAAGTGTTGCTGAAACTTTACCGTGGGCTTGACAGTTTTCGTGGTGAATCGCAACTGAAAACCTGGATGTATAGATTGGTAAAAAATGCAATTGCTGACTATTATCGGAAGCCATGGTGGAAATTTGATTGGGTTAGGGAGCGGGAATTTCCCGATGGTTCAACGTCGCAGCCGGCATTGGAGCAATATCTTGATGAGCAACAAGTTTCAGCTTTGGATGCAGTACTCAGTAAAGAGCAGGGAGAACACCTTTTGAAGCTGGTGGATCGTCTCAGCCCGGCAGAAAAGGAATATTTTACCCTCAGATTTTTGGACGCTTTTTCATTATTGCAGATATCAGAGGCAACCGGTAAAAATCTGAATACGATTAAAACCCATCTTTATCGGGCGGTTAAAAAAATGAGAAACTACTTGCTGGAGGAGTCATGATGAATACGTTATCTTCTTCAACTTGTGAAGATCATCTGCTGGCGGTCCTCATTGATGGTGAGCAGTGCTCTCCAGGTTCGAGGGAACATGTTTCCACCTGCCCAGGCTGCCAGCAGCAACTGCTGCGTTTTCAGCAACAGGTGGATGAAGCTCGTGATTGTCTTGCCCCGACAAGCTTGCAAATGCAGCGGATTCGGACTAGGGTGTGGAATAAAGTTGAGAGAAAAGTTAACCGGGGATTTAGCTGGCAGCCGGCATGGACTTCAGCGCTGGTTCTGGGATGTTTTATTCTGCTGACTTTTATGATACCATATCGCTTTCCCCTGGTGGCTCAGGTTGTACTGGATAGTCCCTCGCTGTATGCCAGTGCAGACAGTCTGGAAGTTATGGCGGATCAATTACTGCCGGGAACAGCGGCTTCTGAACCTGTATGGATAAATACTTTGACTGGTGGGGTTCCGGAGTCTGATAGTATGGAACAAATAGATGAAATGATAGAACTTGTTATTCCAGAAACAGGAGAACAGACATGAACCGGAAAAAGGTTTTGTTTATGGTGCTGATTGTCACTGTCGGCTTGCTGCCATCATTAGGTGCCTGGGCTGGAGGCAGCCGGGCAGACTTGCTGCGAAAATGGTGGCGTAATGATCGTTTTTCCGCCCGTTTGGGATTAACCGGAGTTCAAAAACAAAAACTGGATGATTTGTTTGCCAAACATCAGCTGGAATTTATTGATTTACGTTCCGAGATAGAAAAAAGTGCCGTGCGCCTGGAACAGGCGATGGAATCAAAACATTTTTCCGAAAATGAAGCCAGAGAGCGACTGGCCGAGTCCCAGCGTGCCAAAGAACGGTTGAATAATGCCCGAATGGAATATCTGCTGGAGGTGCGAGGAATTCTTTCTCGGGAGCAGTTTATGAAGTTAAAAAAAGTTACGGAAGAGAGGCGACAAAGGCGGCAGCAGAAAAAATAGTTGATGGCGCCCCTGAGAGTCCTGTGGTTAAATAAAATACTCAACTTTCTGAGTTGGAATTTCAGGATACATTGTCAGGCTGTTCGGGCTTGGCTCATAGCGGCATTGACCGCCGAACGAATCACCACGACGGTGATTCGCGGCGGGCACCTCACAGCTG
>DQWO01000360.1 GCA_011042595.1 Pseudomonadota bacterium | reverse complement strand
GCCGTAACGTTGCCATTTATTTCACCGATGCCGACAAAAGGAAATTATTCCAGAAGCTTGGCCAGGTGCTGGCCCGGGATGGCTATCTGATTATCGGTGGTTCTGAATCCCTGGGCGGCATCGCACCGCAGTTTCAGGCCCGGAATTATCTCCAGGGAGTGTATTACCAGCTGCAGGGGGCGGAGGATGTGGCCAAAAAGGCTCGGCAGGCGGCTACAGCCAGACCAGCGGTAAAAAAAGTCGCAGCAAAAGCGCCGGCCAGGCGCAAAAAAAGCCCTCCCCAGCTGTCAGCTGGAGCAGCAGAACCGCGACCGCAAAAACCTGCAGCATCGGCCGGTCCGGCATCCGTGCCTCCAGCAGCAAGGAAAGAGAAATTGGCAGCTGCTGAGGTTTCTACGGTTTCGGGGGATATTGTCGAGACCGCCACGGGAATTCCCGATATTTCGCTGGATGATAGTACTGATGCCAGCGCTGGTTTCCTTGATGCTGCCGGTTCAAACCGGCAGCCAAGTGAATCCCTGCTGGGGAATCTGCCGGCTGCCAGACAGGCGGGGGAGCCTCTGGTGATTGGTCATGATGCCGCCGACGGCGAGAAGGAAAAAACTTCGCTGCTGCAGAAAATTGTCGATCGCCATCAGTTTGGGGATGATGTCCCGGACCGGGAATAAGCCCGATCCCCCATCACTTACCTGCTTGACAAACATCTCTCCACCCATTAATAAAAAAATATCATTTTTGATCAGCTTCCTTTAGTGATTCCTGTTCTATTTTGAAATTTTCCCCATCCGGAGACTGTCCATGGTCGCCTCAATGTCTGCTAAAAAAACCCTTTGTTTGTTCGTTGTTATTCTAAGCCTCTTTTTTCACTTAACTTATTCGCTGGCTGCGAGTCCTTTGCGGGTTGGGGTTTACTGTAATAAACCACTGGTTTTCCAGGGAGAGGATGGCTCCTGGCAGGGCCTGTGTGTCGATTTGTTGCAAGATATTGCCGTCCGGGAAGGCTGGGAGCTTGAGTATGTTCCCGGCAGCTGGAATCAGTGTCTGCAGCGGCTGGAAGCAGGTGAAATCGATCTGCAGTTGGCCATCGGTTGGTCGGCCGAGCGGGCCCGCCACTTTTCTTTCTCCTCGGAACCGGTTTTTGTCAATTGGGGAACCATCTATGTGCGGCCGGACTCGTCGATTAAATCAATCGTTGACTTGAAAAATAAAACGGTGGCGACGCTGGAGAATGATATTCACCGGCAGGTGTTTGCCGATCTGCTCCAGCGTTTTCAGATAACCTGTCGGCTGGTTGACGTGCAGCAGTATTCCGAGGTTTTCAACCTGCTGCAGAAGGGTGAGGTGGATGCCGGGTTGGTGAACCGCCTCTATGGTTCGATCAATGAAGGGCATTATGCGGTTGAACGTACGGCGATGATCATCAATCCCATCAAGGTCTGCTACGCCGCTCCCTTGGGGCAGAAATCCGTGCTGGCCGCCATTGACAGCAATCTAGCCCGGATGAAAAAGGAAACCGGGTCGGTATATTACCGGATATTGGACCATTGGCTGGGGGTTGCCGGCCAAGTGAAGGAAGTTATTCCTCCTTGGCTGAAGTGGGTTTTCGGGGTAACTTTCCTGTTTATGCTGTTTGCCTTGGCTGCTAATAGCATTCTCAAGCGCCAGGTTGCTGACCGCACCGCTGAACTGAAACAGGCCAACGACAGACTGCAAAAAAGTCAGGAAAAACTTGATTTAGCTTTGAAAGGTGCAGATCTAGCTTTGTGGAACTGGACTATTGGGGCTGATGAAATCATGGTGAATGATCGTTGGTATACCCTTTTAGGCTATGAGCCGGGAGAATTCCCCCTTTCTTATGAAAAGTGGGAAGAGTTGGTTCATCCTGATGATCTGAAACAAGTGTCGCAAATGCTTCTACATCACTTGGCGGGAGAATTGCCATTCTACCAGGCAGAATATCGGCTGCGAGCCAAAGATGGTAGTTGGGCTTGGGTTCAGGATCGCGGGCAGGTTATGGAATGGGATGAGGATGGGAAGCCGTTGCGGGCCGCCGGAACTCACCAGGATATTACCAGGGAGCGTCAGGAACAAGAACGGCAACAGCGTTTGGAGGCCCAGCTGCAGCAGGTCCAGAAGCTTGAGAGCCTCGGAGTCCTGGCCGGTGGTATCGCCCATGATTTTAATAATATTTTGACTGTTATTCTGGGTAATAATGATCTGGCCTTAAATGAGCTTTCTCCATCCTCCACCGCTAGTGCCCGTATAGAAGCTTCGAGCCAGGCGGTGCGGCGGGCAGCGGAGCTGGCTCAGCAGATGCTGGCTTATTCCGGCAAAGGAAGGTTTTTTATTGCTGATATCAATCTGAATGAGCTGGTGACGGATATGGGACATCTGCTTAAAGTCTCCATTGCCAAACAGGTGGTGCTGCAATATCATCTGGGCAAAAACCTGCCGGCCATTTCAGCCGATGTCTCCCAGCTGCGGCAGGTGGTAATGAACTTGATTACCAATGCTTCTGAAGCTATTGGTGAACGCAGCGGGGTGCTGAACCTGACCACCGGGGTAATGGATGCCTCTCGGGAATACCTGCGGGAATCTTACCTGGACGAAAACCAGCCGGCCGGGCTGTATGTTTTTATGGAGGTTTCGGATACCGGCTGTGGTATGGACAAGGAAACCATCAGCCATATTTTTGATCCCTTTTTTACTACCAAGTTCACCGGTCGGGGGCTGGGTATGGCGGCCGTGCTGGGAATTGTACGCGGACATCATGGCGCTATCAAGGTTTATAGTGAACCGGGGAAGGGAACGACATTCAAGGTTCTTTTTCCGGCTGTCAGCCGGGAGGCGGTGGCCATGAATCACCGACTGGAGGATGATGTCCTATGGCGGGGCAGTGGCACTGTTCTGCTGGTGGATGATGAAGAAACCCTGAGGGCACTGGGAAAAGAGATGCTGGAAATGTTGGGGCTTACGGTTTTATTGGCGGAAGATGGGGTGCAGGCTTTGGAGGTCTATCGCCAGCATGCGGCAGATATCGCCTGTGTTATTCTCGATCTGACCATGCCCCACATGGGTGGTGAACAGGCCTTTCGTGAACTGCGCCAGTTGAATAAAGATATTAAGGTCATCATTGCCAGTGGTTACAGCGAGAGTGATATTGAGGATAAATTTCTGGGCAAAGGCCTGTCCGGTTTTTTGCAAAAACCTTATCAATTAGGTGATTTGCAAGCTATACTGCAAAGTGTTTTACCTGACCAGGCGTAGCCGGAACCAATTAAGGATATTGGAGCAGGATCGTGTTCCCATCGTTCCATGGCTATCCGGGCAGTCAGGCTGGGTCGTTGACATTGTAGTAAAACAGTGTTAAATGGTTGTGAAGTATTGTATTTAGTTTCCATCCGGAAACTACCGTTTCCGGACGAGCTGTTAGCTATCAGCCTTTAGTTTTTAGCTTAATAAGTTGTTTCTTCAATGTTTTACTGAAAGCTGACTGCTGATCGCTGAAAGCGTTCATCGGGAAATGAACATTTCCGGATGAACACTATTTAGCTATGAACGGAGTATGGAGCTATGGCTCATGGCAGTAAGGAAGAGGAGCTAAAACAGAGAATTGATTTTCTGGAAAAAAAAGTTGCTCAGACCCGGAAAATTAAGGAAGAGATTGAACAACGGGAAGAGCTCTTCAGTCTCTTTGTCAAACATACCCCGGCAGCGGTGGCCATGTGTGATCGGAATATGTGTTACCTGGCTTACAGCCGCCGCTGGGCACTTGATTACGGTCTGGCTGACCGGGACCTGGTCGGCCAGTGCCATTACGAAGTTTTCCGGGATATTCCTGCCAAGTGGAAAGAGGAACATCAGCAGTGTTTTGCCGGCCAGAGTATTGTTAATGAAGAAGAGGTTTTCCCCCGGCTGGATGGCTCTGTTGATTGGGTGCGGCGGGAATTGCATCCCTGGCGGCGGAGTGATGGTGAAATCGGTGGTTTGATTATGTTTACCGAGGTAATCACCGAGCGGAAAAAAGCAGAAGCGGAGAAAAAACGAGTAGAATATCAGCTCCACCAGGCCCAGAAAATGGAATCAATCGGAGTTTTGGCCGGTGGTATTGCCCATGACTTTAATAACCTGTTGATGGGTATTCAGGGGCGTACTTCACTGATGCTGATGGATACTGAATCTTCTGATCCCCATTATGTTCAGCTGACAAAAATCGAAGAACATATCCAGAGTGCCACCGCGCTGACCAAACAGCTTTTAGGCTTTGCCCGGGGGGGTAAATACGAGGTGAAGCCCTCCAGGATGAACGAACTGGTCCTCAACACTGCCGATATGTTTGGCCGGACCAAAAAGGAAGTAAAGCTTCATTTCAAACTGGATGATTCTTTATGGTCGGTGGAGGCGGATCAACCGCAGATGGAACAGGTTTTGCTGAACCTGTTTGTCAACGCCTGGCAGGCCATGCCTGATGGCGGAGATATTTATGTCCAGACGGAAAACCTGGAATTGGATCGGCGATATCTCAAACCTTACGGCCTGGAACCGGGTAAATATGTGAAAGTTTCGGTTACTGACACCGGTATCGGCATGGATGAGAAGACCATGAAGCGGGTTTTTGATCCATTTTTTACCACCAAAGAACAGGGTCGAGGTACGGGATTGGGCCTGGCTTCTGTTTATGGAATCATGAAAAATCACCGTGGATTTGTAAATGCCTACAGTGAACCGGGGAATGGCAGCACCTT
>DQWO01000236.1 GCA_011042595.1 Pseudomonadota bacterium | reverse complement strand
GATCACCACTACATAATTTACCCCGGCGTTGATCATTCCTTCATCTGGCCCGGCAATCCCCGCTACAACCGGGACGCCCACCGGGATTCCTGGATTAAAACCCTGGATTTTCTCAAAACTCAACTTTCTGACTTGCATTTCCAGGATATATTATAGGATGTTCGGGCTTGGCTCGTAGCGGTATTGGCCGCCGAATGAATCACCATGATGGTGATTTGCGGCGGACGCCTCGGAAGCCGGCCATGGACGGCCGGCGAGAATGAGCGAGAGCCATGCCGGAACATCCCTGGAAATTTTTTCAGCCGTGTCTGCCGACAGGCAGGGCTGTTTTTTAGAACAACTCATAAAGTTGAGTTAAAACCTGTCTGAAACCAACAGCCTAATTTTTTCAGGCACTGATTTTTGCCTGCAGATTTTGCAGGAAGGCATCCCGTTCATCTTTGAGATTCAGCGCCCCTACCGGACATATATCAACGCAAGCCCGGCAATTACGGCAATAATCACCTACACCTTCTTCCCGGCTGCCGAAAAAAGAAATAGTGGTATTGAATCCACGTTTGGCAAAATCCAGGGCAAAATCATAGTTCTGCTGCGAGCAGATATAAACACAGCGGCCGCAGAGCACGCACTTATTCGGCTCGTAGACGATGCATGGATGCTCTTCAATGACTTCCGGCATATCCTTGGGAATATGCCGCAGTTTTTTGGTCCTCAAAGGCATGTGCAGGAACTTGGCAATCTTCTGCATTTCACAATGTTTGTTGGCCATGCAAAGGCGGCATTTGCCGTCGTTTGTACTGACCAGCAGCCGAAAAGCGGTCTTTTGGAGCAGCCGTACTTCATCGGTTTCCGTATGCACGACCATGCCATCTTCCACTGTCTGGCTACAGGACGGCAACGGCCCCGGTCGGCCCTCGATTTCCACCAGACATAAGCGGCAGGAGGCGGGAGGATGGTCCATGCCATCAAGGTAGCAGAGGCTGGGAATGTATATGCCGTTGTCCAGGCAGGCCTTCAACAACTTTGTCCCCCGGGGAACACTGATTTCCAGGCCATCCACGGTCAGGGTTACCATTACATCTTTACTCATTGTTTTCCTCTTTCTTCTCATCCAGCGGTTTGATTCCCTGGTCAGGAATCATTTCCGGAGGTGATACTTTGAAGACGGCATCGTATTCCGGCGGGCAGGCATAAACACATTCACCGCATTTCACACATTTTTCCTGATCAATGGCCTTTTTACGGTTGCTGGTGGTAAAAATTGCCTCGGTGGGACAGCAGGCAACACAGGCATCACAACCCCGGGCGCAGGCATCAAGATCAATGTAATAGGCAATCAAATCTCGGCACATGAGTGCCGGACAACGGTGTTCCCGGTAGTGGGCCAGATATTCGTCCTTAAAAAAACGCAGGGTGGTCAGCACCGGGTTGGGCGCTGTTTTTCCCAGACTGCACAGTGATCCTATAATGGTCTCTTCACTCAGAGTCTGCAACTCGGCTATATCATCATCACTTCCTTCACCTTTTGTCAATCCGGTGAGAATTTCCAGCAGATGCCGGGTGCCAATGCGGCAGAACGTACATTTGCCACATGACTCGTGCTGGGTAAAATCAATAAAATAGCGAGCTACTTCCACCATACAAGTTTCATCGTTCATCACCACCATGCCACCGGAGCCCATCATGGCACCCGCCTGCCTTAAAGAATCAAAATCGATGGAGGTCGACAGCTCACTCTCTGGCAGACAGCCACCGGATGGACCGCCAATCTGCACGGCTTTAAATGGTTTTCCATCTTTAATGCCGCCGCAAACCTCAAAAATCAAATGTTCCAGACTGACCCCCATGGGTACTTCCACCAGGCCGGGATATTCAACATCGCCAACCACCGAAAAAATTGCCGTTCCCGGAGTTTTTTCCGTCCCGATGGCCTTAAACCAATGGCTGCCTTTGCGAACTATGGATGGAACTGTCGACAGGGTTTTAACATTATTAATGACCGTCGGCAAACCATCCAGGCCTTCAACCGCCGGGTATGGCGGCCGATACTGGGGCATCCCCCGATTACCCTGGATGGACTGGATCAGGGCCGTTTCTTCCCCGCAGACAAAAGCACCGGAACCCTGAAACACGGAAACCTCAAGACTGAAATCCGTCCCCAGAATCCGCTCACCAAGCAGGTTGTGCTCTTTTGCCGCGGCAATGGCATCTTCAATGGTGCTGACCGCCAGGGGATATTCCGCCCGGATATAAAGAATTGCCCGGGAGGCTCCCACTGCCAGAGCAGCGATGGCCAAACCCTCCAACACTTGATGAGGATTGCTTTCCATCAGCGTCCGGTCCATATAGGCACCTGGATCACCTTCATCGCCATTACAGATAACCACCTTTGGAGTTTTTTCAGCCTGGCGGGCAATATCCCACTTGATGCCGGCCGGAAAACCGGCACCGCCACGACCACGCAGATGCGCCGACTTAATCTCTTCAACAACCCATTTATCGCCCTTTTCCAAAGCCTTTGCCAGGGCCTGATAACCACCCACAGCCAGATAATGATCCAGGCTATGAGGATCAATCAGGCCGCATTGATCCATAATCACTCTTTTTTCATAAAGATAGCGGGGATAATCCATCAGGGTGGGAAAGGTATCGTTGGGTTCAAGAGCCCCAAGCAGGTATTCAAAACAGGGATCTTCACCCCCCTGGAGGAATGAATTAACCAGCACCCGGGCCTCGCCGGCGCCAACCTTCTGGTACATAAGCGGGGGAAATCCGGGGTAATGGATGGTCACCAGGGGTTCGGCATAACAGTGCCCCAGGCAACCAACGGTAATAATTTCAGCCTCTATGCCTTTTTCAGCCAAAGCGTCTCTAAACCCATCAATGGTTTCCTGGGATCCCGCGGCCCGACCACAGGTCGCATGACCGACATAAATAACCGGAACAGCCGGATTCTGCAGAGCCTGCCACTGTTTTTCCGCGGCCTGCGTCAGCTCACTTAACAATTCACTCGGAGTCGGATTGCTGCTCATCTTTAGCTTTTTCCCTTTCAGCTATCTCATTCTGAATTTCAATTTCAGTAATTACACCTTCAACCTTGCTGGGGGTCACATAAGACTCGATTTTTTCCCCTACCACCACCACCGGTGCCAGAGCGCAACAGCCGACACAGGCAACCCTTTCCAGGCTATACTCCCGATCCTTAGTGGTTTCGCCTTCTTCGATTCCTAAGCGCCTGGTAAAATTTTCGAGGATAATTTCTCCACCTTTTACATGGCAAGCGGTCCCGAGACAGACTTTAATCGGATGACGACCAGGGGGATTGAAACGAAACTGGTTGTAGAAAGTGGCAACGCCAAAAACTTTTGCCCCTGGAATACCAAAATGGGCGGCAACCATCCCGATGCTGCCCAGGGGTAGATAGCCATGAATATGCTGGATTTTTTGCAGGACAGGAATCAGCTGATGCACATCACGGGAAATACCCGGCAGCTCAGCAGCAATGGCATCCAGTACCCGCTCTTCTTCAAGATCAATTTCCTGATCCTGTTCTAGATTATCAACCATTAAAAACATCTCCTAACGCGGGCTTAACGCCCGCAACCCAAATTAAGGTATCAGGATGTTCCGGCATGGCCCTCGCTCATTCTCGCCGGCCGTCCATGGCCGGCTCCGAGGCGTCCGCCGCGAATCACATCGTGTGATTCGTTCGGCGGCCAATACCGCTATGAGCCAAGCCCGAGCATCCTGAATGTATTCCCGACAATTTCTTGTTTTTTTTACCCCTCAAGGGGGTACTGAAAAGAGTGACACTCCCTCTTTTTCATCCCCCCCCAACCTGACTTAGCCAAAATCAAATCAGGATGGATCAAATTGCACATTCACCAGTAGAATATAGTTCCTGACTATCATCAACAATACAAAAAACGTCGAAAAGTGAAGCTGCAGAGTTTGAGCTAATATATTTTTCACAGGAACAGTTAAGCGTTTCCAACCGTCGGCTAAAATATACCAGGCTGCTTTTGACTTCATCAATGGACCCGGCGCCAATTACTGACAATAGTTGATAAATTCCGAGGAAATCATGTTCAGGCCCCAAAACACCCTCATCATCACCGGTTACCTTCAGCAGATCGCTGCGAATGGGGGGACAGATAAAATTAATGCACAAGGGTCCCTTCAACTCACCCAGGCGACAGCCGCGGGCGCCAAAATAACGGCAATGTTCACCGGTTATCCGCTCACCGGTATGACAATTCTTCAACTCATAAACCGGATTAAAATCATCCAGGTTTTTCATTTTATCATTTCGCTCTCTCCGGAGCAACGCAATAATACCGGCAGACAGCCTGGTCTCACCATCAACCCCCTCCAGCCTGAAAATATCTCCAGCCCCCCGGTGGCAGCAGCCGGGGAAAACCCCGGAAACCAGTTTATGTTGCTCAGAGCCATCGGGTAATCTTCGCAACACCTGCTGGCAATTACGACAATAAGCGGCAATATGCCGGCTGAAAAAATCATTCATTTGACGGCACAAACCACGATAATGGGAAAAACGATCAGCAGCATTCATTTCTATCGTCATTTCATCCAACCTGTGCCTGATCGCAAATACGAACCAGCAAACCTTTAAACATCTGCAGTTCATCATCTGTCAGGTCGCGAGTTACCCACCCCATAAAACAATGACCAACTTCATTGATCTGCTGCCGGATTCCATCACCCTTTTCAGTCAAAGAAATAATAGAGGATCG
>DQWO01000071.1 GCA_011042595.1 Pseudomonadota bacterium | reverse complement strand
GGTGGAACGAATATCAATATAAAAAATGTAAACCTGACCATCATGAACTTTATGCTTATACAACCGGGCATGTTTGGCTGTATACATGCAGCATACCCGGGAACAGTAGGATTTATGATACTCAGGGTTGCGTGAACCAACACATTGGATAAAAACGATTTCTTTCGGTTCTACTCCATCTGAAGGACGAACCATCGCCCCGGCACTCGGCCCGGAAGCTGAAAGATACCGTTCAAAGGTCAGGCCATCAATAACATCGGCAATTTTCCCACCCCCCAGCTCCGGCATCTTGTTTTTCCAGTCATAGATGTCAAAACCGGTGGCGACGATGATTGCCCCAACGTTCACCTCAAAAAAACTTTCCTTTTGTTCATAGTCAATGGCCTCCACCGGACAGACTTTGGCACAAACACCACACTTGCCCTTGGTAAGATAACGGCAGCGATCCGCATCAATAACCGGCTTATTGGGTACCGCCTGGGGTGACAGGGTATAAATGGCCGTCATCCGACCGGCATCCCGCTCAAACATGGCCACACTTTTGGTCGGACATTTCTGCACACAGGTGCCGCAGCCGGTACATTTATTCCAGTCCACATAGGTGATTTTCTGTCGTATCAAGACTTTAAAATCACCCGGTTCCCCATCAAGTTTTTCAACCTCACAATTCATTTTCAAGGTGACTTTTGGGTGCTGGCCTGTTTCTACCGTTCTCGGGGTCAAAGTACACTGGGCACAGTCAAGGGTTGGGAAGGTTTCGGATAACTGCAGCATCCGGCCGCCTATTGAGGGCAGACGATCCACCATAACCACCTGATAGCCGGCATTACCAAGGTCAATAGCAGCAGTAATCCCGCAAATGCCACCACCGATCACCATAACTCTTCGGTCAAGGGGAACACTTTCAAATTCTTCCAGGTCACCGAAAACACAGGGGCCGATTACCGGCTCAGCGGCAATCGCTACATCAGCACTTTCATTATTATTCAAATTCAGGACATCACCCATTATGATACTTCCTTAATTTTCAATCACCAACAACACCCTTAGCCTGCAAAACCGGCAAAGGATCAATCAGATTACGCTCAAAGCCCAAGTCAGCCGCCGACATTTCCAGAGCCAGAGCCAGCAACTGGGTAAAATAGACCACCGGAATCGTGGCAAAATCAGGTTCGCTTTTCATGATTTCCGGCTGGCGGTCATCGAGGTTGAACTGACAGAGGGGACAGGTGGTAATCACCAAGTCTGCCCCATTATTTCTAGCGCTATTGAGGATATCCCGGGAACAACGGGTGGCAACGTCCATGGAGTGAACAGTCTGAAAAGCGCCACAACATTCAATTTTAAAGGGAAATTCAATCGGTTCAGCCCCCAAAGCACGGATAAAATCCTCAAAAATGGTTGGATTTTCCATATTATCCAGGCCGATTTCCTTGACCGGTCGCAGGAGCAAACAACCATAATAGCAGGCAACCTTGAGGCCTTCCAGCGGCTTGCCCACCTTTTCTTTTAGCTGCTCAAAGCCGATTTCATCACGCAATACCTGGAGATAATGCATGACTTCCGTCTCACCATGGTAGTCACGTTCGATAAAATCAGTAATTTTGGCCCGACGTTCCTCATCAGTACGCATAACATGATTGGTACGTTTCAATACATTGAAACATACGGAACAAAGGGTCACCAGTTTATCACCGCCCTGGTCCTTGGTATCGGCCAGGATGCGGGTGGGACCGGACATGGCGATATGATAGTCATTGACCAAAGGAAAGGTTGCGCCACAACAAGTCCAGTCCGGCAATTCATCAAGCTCAAAACCAAGACGACGGCTGCATTCACGACCGGCTTCATCGAGCTTCTTGGCTTTGGTGTAAAGCGTACATCCAGGAAAATAAGGATATTTCATTTCCATTTCCTTCTAGTTCTAGAGAGGGAGAAATTTTCGATAACCACTGATCATGGCAATCTGGGGTGCCCGCTCCAGGTAATCATCAGAAAAATCCGTTACATCAATATGCGCTGTGGCATCAACTTCCCGCAACCGTAAAACCCGCAGAGCTTCCATGATCTTTGAAATATCAACACCCTTAGGACAACGGGCATGACACATCAAACAAGCGGCACAAACCCACATGGATTTACAATTTTTTACTTCTTCAACCAAACCCAACTGCAGATAACGAACCACCTGACTGGGCAACAAATCCATTTCGTTTACCGAGGGACAGCCGGCTGAACAATTACCACACTGGTAACAGTTAAAAAAGTTTTCACCACTGATCTCAGCCACTTTTTTGACAAAATCGCCCTGCACCTGATCACGTGAAACAACAGTTTTCATAATAATCAATTTCTCCTGTAGGCAGCCACACCCTGTTCATACAAATCATTTCCATAGATATCATTAACCACCACTACCGGAAAATCTTCCACTTCCAACCGGCGAATAGCTTCCGGCCCCAGATCTTCATAGGCGACAATCTCAGCCTTTTTGATCCGTTGAGCCAGCAGTGCTCCGGCACCGCCAACGGCGGCAAAATAGATGCCATGATATTTTTTTATGGCCGCTTTAACCTCAGGGCTACGCCCACCCTTACCTATCATTCCTTTCAAACCCTCGGCCAGCAAACGAGGAGAATAAGGATCCATTCGATAGCTGGTGGTAGGACCGGCGGAACCAATAGCATTGCCCGGTTTAGCCGGTGCCGGCCCGACAAAATAAATCACTTGGCCGTCAAGAGGAATCGGCAATTTCTCTCCCTTATCAAGAAGGTCAACAAGACGTTTATGGGCAGCGTCCCGGCCGGTATAGATAGTACCACTGATCAAAACCTGATCGCCGGTTTTCAGTACCTTTATCTGTTCATCCTTTAACGGCGGTTGCAGACGGATAATATTTTCCATAATTACAGCACCGCCTCCTTATGCCTGGCAGCATGACATTGAATATTGATCGCCAAAGGCAGACTGGCAATATGACAAGGCAACATTTTAACATGAACCGCAAAGCTGGTCACCCGGCCTCCAAGACCCTGGGGACCAATTCCAAGATTATTAATCTCCTCCAGCAGTTCTTTTTCCAGCTGGTCAAGTTCAGGGTCAGGATTACGGTTTCCCACCTCCCGCAACAGGGATTCTTTTGCCAGCAGGGCGGCCCGTTCAAAAGTACCGCCGATCCCAACTCCGATGATGGTTGGCGGGCAGGGGTTGCCACCAGCCTGTTCAACCCACTCAACCACCTGTTTTTTGATCCCGGCAATGCCATCGGCAGGTTTCAGCATCACCACTTTGGACATATTTTCACTGCGACCGCCTTTAGGAGCTATGGTTATTTTAAGCTGCTCGCCCGGAACTATCCGACAAGGAACTATCGCCGGAGTATTATCGCCGATATTTTTCCGGGTAAATGGATGACATGACGATTTGCGCAGATAACCTTCCTCATACCCCTGGCGGACCCCTTCATTAATGGCGGTTTCGAGATCGCCACCGATTATATGCAGATCCTGCCCCAATTCCAGAAAAATTACCGCCAATCCGGTATCCTGGCAAATAGGCACCCGATCAGTAGCCGCAATAGTAGCATTTTCCTGCAACTGCTCTAAAATAGTCCGCCCGGTTGGCGATTCCTCTGCGGCAACAGCCTTTTCCAATGCTGCCAGCATATCATCACCGAGAAAATAATTGGCCTCCATACAAAGGCCAGCAACGGTCCTGGTAATTTGTTCAACATTTACTTCACGCATGGAAAAACCCTGCCAGAATAATTCAATTTACTAATCAGTTCACGATCGATTGTATACTGTATACCAAGCTGCATTTAAGCTGTCAAGTGATTTATAGAAAAATTTCTCTTCTGAAAATCAACAAATCATCCTTTTCAAGGCTTGCCTTATTAGCACGCCCAATTGCCGACTGTATACAAGCCTGCAATGGTTGTCAAGAATTTAATCTTTAAGGAAATGTCTGGTTTAACTGGCTGATCTAAATGATATCTTAGCGAATAATGAGGTAGCCTAGCTGATTGATGCCAGACTATATTCCCCCCTTTTTGTGAGGGTGTTTTACTGTAAAAAAGGGCTGTAAGCAGAGAAAACAACATAGAAACAACCCCGGCTGTTGTTGCAAAGAAAAAAAAGGAAAAACAACAGCCGGGGAGAAGATAAAACTTATTTTACTTAGTGTTCATCCGGAAACATTCATTTCCTGATGAACGCTTTCAGCGATCAGCCGTCAGCTTTAAGTAAAACATTGAAAAACAGCTAGTTAAGCTGACTGCAGAAAGCTGAGAGCTGATTGCCAATCTGGAAACACTAGTTTCCGGATGGAAACTACTTAAGGCCGGAAATCTCCGCTGGAACAACAGCTTCTGCAGGCCAGTCCTCCGGAATCAATTGTCCTGGTTTTTCACCGTTCTTTTCCTTCGTAATCGGCAGTTTCGGCCGCTTGAAATCCGTACGCACTTCTTTGGGAATCCGACCATTGAGGATTGATTCGGAACGCAGGCGGCGACCAATGGTTTTCTCCATCATGGTGCCGAGCTCCAAGATACGATCAATATTGATACCGGTCTCAATACCCATTTCATCCATCATCACCAGCATATCTTCAAGCACTGATAAACCGACCACATTGGGATCTTTATAATAATACTGTCCGGTACCAAGACCTGGAACCCCATCGACAAAGTTGGCCGGCTGGCCGCCGGTTCCCCCGAGAGTGGCTTCAAAATTCGTTATCCCGGCCTGCAGTGCAGCC
>DQWO01000169.1 GCA_011042595.1 Pseudomonadota bacterium | reverse complement strand
TTATCAGTACCTATACATATAGTATGCACACAAACTACTTGCGTGAATAAAACATTATCGATTACATTTTGTCAAGGAAAAAAGTGGTGGCAGGTACTGTGTCTGATGAGTAATATTTTTAGTACTCAGTATGTTGAATGTGGCTTACATAGATATGTTTTCAATGGGGGGCTGGATGGCAAGAAACACTCCAGTATTGATTTTTTCCTGGCCAGTATGAAAATAGATTATTACCTCAAAGAGGCTCATTATCCCAGCATCATTTCTCCGGAAAACTATTCTTTAAAAATAAAATCTCAACTTTCTGAATTGGACTTTCAGTATCCATGTCAAGCTGTTCTGGCTTGGTTCATAGCGGTACACACCTCGGAGCGGTACACGATGTGCTGCGAGAATGAGCGGGAGCCATGCCGGAACATCCTGATACCTTGATTTGGGTTGCGGGCGTCAAGCCCGCGTTAGGCTGTATCAGGATAGTTTTCAAGTTCATTGATGAGACTTGCCGTTTTATGAACACTGGCCTTTAACTCCTGCATGATTTGACTTTTTGTGCGCAGTTTCGTGGCATGGACATCCATATATTCAGCATCTACAACAATATCGCTTTCGGAAACTGTTTTCATTAACCCTTTTTCCACCAAGCTGGTGAATTGTTCCACGATTTCATCAGGATGAAATACGCTTTGCTCGGGTTTATACCACCTGTAAAGCCAGTTAGTCATTCCGATGATGGCATTAGCCTGTAATCTAGCATTTACTTGGCGAAAAAAGCCTTGTTTCATACCGTCATTGATAATATTTTCAATAACTTTACTAAATTTACGTTTTTCTACCTGAATTGTTTCAAACTCCTGTTTACCCAACTGATTCTCTTCACTGAAGAAGACAGAGAACATAGCTAAGTTCTCGATTACAACATTGTTGAGATGTCGGGAAATAAATAATCTTAATTTTTCAGGCGGCGTTAGTTCCATTGCTGGAATTTCATAAATGATATTAAAAAATTTTTCCATTGCTTGTATGTATATTTGCGAAAGAAGATCTTCCTTGGAGGATACATAGTGGTAAATAGCCGGCCTGGTTAATCCAAGTTCATGGGCTACATCGTCAAGCGTTGCAGAACGATAACCTTTGCGATGAAAAACCGTTAATGCTGTATCGATAATAATTTGTTTTTTCAGGCTCTTGCCGCGGCTTTTGAAACCTTTACCATGAACCATCTCTTCTTCCCCCCCCTGTCATCATCATTGATTATTTGCAACTGCCCCAGAATAATAACCTGCCTTAATTACGTAATCAAGCCCAACGTTCAAAACGATGGCCACTTCAACTTTAAATTCTTTAAAAGGTATTTGGGGATGTTCCGGCATGGCTCTCGCTCATTCTCGCGGCACATCGTGTGCCGCTCCGAGGTGTGTGCCGCGAATCACATCGTGTGATTCGTTCGGCACCCAATGCCGCTATGAACCAGCCCCGAACATCCTGAATGTATTCCCGACAATTTCTTGTTTTTTATACCCCTCAAGGGGGTACTGATAAAAGTGACAGACTTTCAGCAGTAAGGTACTAATGGGGAGGAGAATTTTCCTGTTGACATTTACTTTCCGATATGTAATTTACGGTAAAGTAAAATTTATTTACGTAGCAGTAGATAGCAGAAAAGCAAAAGTTAAGCAAAGATTAATCAACCCTTAAACAGAAAATTTATTCTGAAAAACGATGGTAATTGGTTTTTCCACTGCTTATAGGACCCCGAACGGCATTTGCATCAGAACCCAAATTCAAAAATAATACGAAACAAGAAAGATCATGGGGGATTAAAATGAGTCAGGATATTGAAACTGAAAGCACGGGAAAAGTGAATTGGGATAAGTTTCTGAAGGACTACTACGCTAAACCCCAGAGTGTTAGAACCTGGTCCGGTTTTGATGTCAAAGAGATCTACACACCAGAGGATCGAAAAGAGGCGGATTACGGGCTCGAAGTTGGTGACTCAGGAGAGTATCCTTTTACCCGGGGAATTCACCGTAATATGTTCCGGGGCCGCTACTGGACGCGTCGTGAGGTTGTGGGTATTGGTTCACCGGCCGATACCCACGAGCGCGCCGCTTACTGTTTTAAGAATGGTGGTACCGGGTTGAATACGATTGCCGATGTTACTTACGAAATGGGTCTCGACCCCGACCACCCCTGGGCCGAAAATGAAGTGGGACTGACTGGTGTCAATATCTGCTCTATCGAGGATATGGAAGACCTTGTTGGTAATATCCCACTCGATCGGGTCAGTTGGTCAGTCATTACCGCCTCCACCGTAGCGGCGGTTACCATGGCTCAGTATGTGGCCGTGGCACAAAAGAAAGGCTACAACATCAGCCGGCTCAGAGGCTCTATTCAGAACGATCCCATTCATTTCGCCTATTGTGGCTTCCGACCTGCGTGTCCGCTTGACCTGTCGATTAAACTGGGGTCAGATGTGATGGAGTTCTGCACTAAAAACATGCCTAAATGGTATTACACCACTGTCAATATGTATGACCTGAGAGAGCAGGGTATCACCGCACCGCAAGAGATCGCTTTCGGATTCGGCATAGCCATGTGTTACATCGATGAATTGCTCCGCCGTGGATTGGATATCGATGATTTTGCTCCCCGCTTCACCTTTTATGTATCATGCCACATAGATTTCTTTGAAGAAATTGCCAAAATCCGGGCAGCGAGACGAATGTGGGCAAAGCTGATAAAGGAAAAATACGGTGCCAAAAACCCTCGTTCCATGCAGTTTCGCTTTGCCGTTCATACATCAGGATGTTCATTGCATCCGCAACAGCCGCTTAACAATATAACGCGTATTTCCTATCAATCGTTGGCTGCAGTTCTCGGAGGTGTGCAGTCTCTTCATTGTTGTTCATATGATGAACCCGTCTGTCTTCCGACGGAAAAGGGACATCTTCAGGCACTTCGAACCCAGCAAATCATCGCTTATGAAACCGGTGTAACTAATGTCGCTGATCCACTTGGTGGTTCCTATTTTGTGGAGAGCCTGACCGACAAAATGGAGGAAGAAGCGTTAAGAATAATGAAACAGGTTGCGGATATTGGGGGCATGGAAGAGGCCATTCGGACGGAATGGTTGGACCATCAATTCGAGAAAGAAGCGGTCAAACGTCAAGTTGAACTCGACGAGGGTGAAAAACTGACGGTGGGGGTAAATATCTTTACAACTGAGCAAGAGACAGAAACCCCTCTCGGCGTACAGCGGGTTTCCAGTGTGTCTACTCGTCAGCAGATTAAAGATTGCATAAAATTGAAAGAAACCCGGAACCATAATAAAGTTTTCGATGCAATAAAGCATCTGCGGGAGGACGCAGAAGAGAATCGCAATACAATTCCGGCCATGATCAAGGCGACTGAGGTATTTGCCACCACCAGCGAATTGATGGGTACTGTTCGGGAAGCTTACGGATATTCATATGATCCCTTGAATATTCTGGAATCTCCATTTGATTTTTCGTCCAGAACCAGCAAGGCAGTCGTTTGAAAGAGCGGTTAACCGGCAATAAATGTAACATGTACTTTTGGAAACATAAGGATTAAAGATGAGCGATAAAAAAATAAAAGTCATTATCAGCAAGATTGGCCTGGATGGCCATGACCGAGGGGCCAAAGTAGTAGCTAACCTTTTACGAAAAGCAGGCATGGAGGTGATTTATCTCGGCATGTTCCAGACCGTAGAAGGTATTGTTAAGGCGGTTGTGGATGAAGATGCCGACGTAATCGGTATCAGCTATCTGTCCGGCGAGCATCTTATGTTTACCCCCCTGGTCAAGGCAGAAATGGAAAAGTGGGGATTGGACGACGTGCTTTTCGTGGTCGGCGGCTCATTTCCCCCGGAAGATATTCCACCCATGATAGAAATGGGTGTTGATAAGGTCTTCCGCGGTGGAACACTGACCGACGATATGGTTGCCTACATTAAGGCAAACGTACGGCAAAAGGAGTAAATGGTGGCTGTCCAAAAAAAGTTAAGCCCGGAAGATATGGTCGCCCGGCTTTTGGCCGGCGATCTTCGTATGGCGGCCCGGCTGATTACTATGGCTGAAAACCGATCAGAAAAAATCGGGGAGATCATGAAACTGATTTACCCGTACACGGGCAAATCAATGATCATCGGTTTGACCGGAGCTGGAGGCAGTGGAAAATCAACTTTGATAAATTGGTTGATCGATGAGTTTCGGAGCCGGGAGAAAACGGTCGGGGTGTTGGCGGTGGACCCGTCAAGTCCTTTTACCGGCGGCGCTTTACTGGGCGATCGCATCCGTTTTCAGAAGCATTCACTGGATGATGGTGTCTTTTTGCGGTCCATGGGGTCGCGTGGTTACCTGGGAGGCCTGAGCCGGGCTACCAGTGATGTGATTCGCATTATGGAGGGCATGGGCCTGGATGTGATTCTCGTCGAAACGCTCGGAGCTGGACAGGATGAAGTCGATATCTTCCACGTAGCCCAAACCTGTATTCTTCTCCTCACACCTGGAATGGGTGATGACATCCAGGCCATGAAAGCAGGTATCATGGAGATTGCTCACCTGATTGTCCTCAACAAGGCTGATCTGGACAATGCTGAATCATGCTTGCGCAACCTGGAAGCTACTTTGCATCTCAGTAGCAACGAGTGTCAGGAAGATTGGGCTCCCCGGATTATTCCCACCGTTGCGGCCGGTGAACGTAAAGGTGAAATCAAAGGCATCAAAGAATTGGTCGAGGCTATATTGGAGCATCAGGCTTACCTGCGTGATGGCCAAAACATTGAAAC
>DQWO01000170.1 GCA_011042595.1 Pseudomonadota bacterium | reverse complement strand
GGGAAGGTCCTATTGTTGAACGGGTCGGCGAAGATGCTGAGCCGGCGGCAGCGGTTGAAAAGGCCGAGGTGGTAGCGGCGGAAGAGGCGAAACCCGAAGTGGCAGACAAGGCCAAATCGGAAGTGGTCGAAGAGACCGAGCCTGCAGCGGCGGAAGAAACACCGATCGTTGAATAGTGCAGGATTTTTAGGATAATTACTTGCTTACCCATTACCGGTTGATGCCGGTGGGAAGAAAATATCGGAGGAAGAAAACATGGCAGAAATAACTGCTGCAATGGTAAAAGAGCTGCGGGAGAAAACCGGGGCCGGAATTATGGATTGCAAAAAAGCCCTCAAGGAGAAAGATGGTGTGGTTGAAGATGCCGTTGACTTCTTGCGGGAAAAAGGTTTGGCCGCGGCAGCCAAAAAGAGTGGCAGAATAACTTCAGAAGGTCTTGTAGGTTCCTATATTCACGCCGGTGGAAAAATAGGTGTTTTGGTTGAAATTAATTGTGAAACCGATTTTGTTGCCCGCACTGATGAATTTCAGGCTTTTGTCAAGGATATCTGCATGCAGGTTGCGGCAGCCAATCCGCTGGGTATTACCCGTGATGATGTACCTGCCAATGATATAGAGAAAGAAAAACAGATTTTCCGTGCCCAGGCCCTGGAAAGTGGAAAACCTGAAAAGATTGTCGATAAGATCGTCACCGGCAGGATAGAAAAATTTTATGCGGAAAACTGCCTTATGGAACAGAAATTTGTCAAGAATCCTGATTTAACCGTTGAAGAGCTGGTTAAAGAGATGATTGCCAAAACCGGTGAAAATGTCAGTATCAGGAGATTCAGCCGTTTTCTTCTGGGTGAGGGGCTGGAAAAAAGAAGTTGCGATCTGGCCCAGGAAGTTGCGGCTCAGCTGAAGTAGAGAGATTTTTGACCAGCTTTCTTCAGGGTGTTTTTTATCGTTTCATCATAAAAAAATTTCTCAGCTTGTCTGAGAAATAGAAATTGGTGCTCATGGCAAAAGGAACATTTCCTTATCAGCGGGTTTTGCTGAAGCTTAGTGGTGAAGCCTTGATGGGGGAAAGGGAATATGGTATTGATGAAACGACCATCCGTTCCTTTGCCGAGGAAATTAGTGATGTCCATGATCTGGGAATAGAGATTGCGATTGTCATTGGGGCCGGGAATATTTTTCGCGGGGTTCCGGCAGCATCTTCCGGGATGGACAGGGTGACAGCGGATTACATGGGTATGCTGGCCACGGTTATCAACGGCCTGGCACTTCAGGATGCATTGGAACAGCTTGGTGTTTACACCCGGGTATTAAGTGCCATTTCCATGCAGGAGGTTGCCGAGCCGTATATTCGCCGTCGGGCGGTACGCCATTTGGAAAAAGGTAGAGTCATCATTTTTGTTGCGGGCACCGGTAATCCTTATTTTACTACGGATACGGCGGCTTCCTTGAGAGCCATGGAAATTCAGGCTGATATTATTATCAAGGCGACCAAGGTGGATGGCGTATATGATCGTGATCCGCTGAAATATGACGATGCGGTTAAGTACGATGAACTTACCTATCTCCATGTGCTCCAGAAGGGTTTGAAAGTTATGGATGCCACGGCTATTTCTCTTTGTATGGATAACCACCTGCCGATTCTGGTGTTCAGCCTTACCAAAAAAGGTAATATCAAAAAAGCTGTCTGTGGCGAATCAATCGGCACATTTGTCGGAAGGGGATAAATATGGCGCAGGAGCTGATTCTAGAGGTGCTGGAAGAAGGTCGGGAAAGCATGCAGAAGGCCGTTGAAGCCCTGAAGCGTGATCTGGGACGGGTGCGGACCGGCAGGGCATCACTGACGCTGCTTGATGGGGTCAAGGTTGATTATTATGGTGTGCCTACACCCCTCAATCAGGTGGCATCACTTTCTGTCCCGGAAAGTCGCATGATTGTTATCCAGCCCTGGGACAATAACATGCTGGGCGAGATTGATAAGGCAATTAATAAGTCAGACCTTGGAGTAAATCCCACCAATGACGGTAAGCAGATTCGATTGGTTATGCCTCGTCCAACTGAAGAGCGACGACGGGAGCTGGTGAAAGTGGTGAAAAAAATGGGGGAGACCTCAAAAGTTGGAATTCGTGCCTGTCGTCGTGACTGTATAGATATGTTGAAGGAAATGGAAAAAGATAAAGAGATTACCGAGGATGAAAATAAGAAAGGCCAGGACGAAGTTCAGAAACTGACCGATGAATTTGTTGGCAAAATTGATGGAATTATTGAGCTTAAAGAACAGGAAGTGATGGAAATTTAGAGAAGCTGACTGGTGGCCGGGGGTGGCTGCCGGTCAAAATATAAATTGCCTTCCGGGTTGGGGGCCAATGATGGGTATCCCCCGATGGTCGGCTGTAAACTAGAGGAGGTTTGACTATGTATGTAATTACTGATGAATGTGTATCCTGTGGTACCTGTGCGGAAGAATGTCCTGAAGACGCCATTTCTGAAGGTGATGATATTTATGTAATCGATCAGGAAAAATGCGTTGAATGTGGTTCTTGTGTTGAAGTTTGCCCAAGTGATGCCATCATCGAAAAGTAAGCGGGTTTTCTGTGTGTGATGTATTAGAGGGGATTGCCTGACAGGGCAATCCCCTCTGTTTTTCTGGGGCAATATTAGCCGGTTTTCCGGTTTTTATCAATAATTTTTCTGACCTGAGGGGGGAGGTATACCGACTCCAGATCAAAGTTGGTGAGGATTTCACAGATGGCAGCAATTTTATAATCAGTTTTTTCTTTCTCACTGATAATAAAGAGATATTCATCATCGAAACGACAGAGTCCTCGTTTTCTTCTGATGGATTGGGAAAGGAGATTTTCATAAACAACCCGGATATCGAATTGGGATAAAAGTAAATTTTCCAGGTTACTGAGAATATCTTTTTTTTCCATAGTTTTCTCAACGGACTTGACAACCAATGGAAGCATGGTAGATTATTTAGTACCTTACAGGTTATTTTCTTGTTTTCTAACAAGAAAATGTTCTGATAAGAGTACTTATTTGCGGGCGTAAGCAAGCAACTTTTGGGTTGCAGAGCAAAGACCCGCATTAGCAAGGCTACTTACAGCTGAATTTTATACGTAGTCTAATGAGAATAATCAAGGGAAAAGAAAATATGCTTTCCCGGGAGGAGCTGATGCATGAAAATATAGTCAGAATACCGGCGGTTGCCGGAACATTTTATCCATCTGATCCGAAGACTCTGCGAGATGATATCGCCGGCTATTTACAGAGTGTTATCGGGATTGACAAGGTTCCCGGTTCCGTCACAGGTCTCATAAGCCCCCATGCAGGGTATATGTATTCAGGCAGGGTTGCGGCGGCGGCATATTCCCAGCTGTCAGGAGCCGATTATGATTATGTCCTGGTTATTGCTCCAAGCCATCATATCTATTTCCAGGGTGCCTCAGTGTATCCTGCCGGTGATTATCAGACCCCGCTGGGCATTATTCCCCTGGCAGGAAATATTGTCCAGAAGTTATTGAGTGAATACAGCATTTTTCATTATGTTTCCCAGGCTCATCGCCAGGAACATGCATTGGAGGTGCAGCTGCCGTTTTTGCAAGTTGTACTGCCGAAGTTTTCTTTAATCCCGGTGGTGATGGGTTCCCAGGATTGGGAGACTGCTTCCATGATGGTAGCGGCTTTGGGAGCAGTGCTGCTCGGGAAGCGGGTGCTGCTGGTGGCAAGCTCTGACCTTTCTCATTATCATTCCTACGATGAAGCGGTGAGTCTGGATAGTAATATACTGGAGGCGGTAAATAATAATGATTCACGGGCACTTTGGAATGTTGTCGCTGGTGGCAAAGCTGAAGCCTGTGGTGTCGGACCAATGGTGGCAGTCATGATGCTGGCGGCAAAGCTTGGTGCTACCAGCGCCAGGGTGGTTGCTTATCAGAATTCTGGTGATGTGACCGGGGAGCGTGGCCAGGTGGTGGGGTATATGGCTGCGGCCATATATAAATAAAGGGAGACAGATTTAAGGAATGGTGGTTAATGAAATGGAGAAAAAGAAAGAAGAGAAAGTCGGCGTTGATCTGGGGTTGAGCGAGGCGGAAAAAAGTTTTCTTCGTCAGCTGGCTATGGCTGAAATTACTGCCAGGTTTCAGGAAAGCAAGTGCTTACCAGAGGCTCCGCCAAGTGGTCACCTGCAAGAAAAGCGGGGGGCCTTCGTTACTTTGACGAAACATGGAGCGTTAAGGGGTTGCATCGGCCATATCCAAGGGAACCTGCCCCTGGTTGAGACCATCAGGGAAATGGCACCGGCAGCAGCTTTTAGCGATCCCCGTTTTCCTCCGGTTAGCAAAGCTGAGCTTGATGAGCTGGAACTGGAGATATCAGTTCTGACACCTTTGCATCTTATCAAAGATATTAAAGAGATTGAAGTCGGTGTTCAT
Source organism: Pseudomonadota bacterium (assembly GCA_011042595.1). GTDB lineage: Bacteria > Desulfobacterota > Anaeroferrophillalia > Anaeroferrophillales > Anaeroferrophillaceae > DQWO01. Next base: position 375 of record DQWO01000170.1, on the reverse strand, counting down.
GGGTTGTATCTTGAATGTCAGGGCTATGCCGGCCTGTTACTTCCCCAGGTGGCAACTGAATATGGTTGGAGTAGAGAGGAATTCCTTGCCCATACCTGTATGAAGGCTGGCTTGTCGACCAAATGCTGGCAGCAGTCGGAAACGCGGATATATATATTTTCAGCTGATATCTTTTAAGGGTACCTTGAAAAATGGCCTTTTTGCCTGATTACGGCGTTAGACTCACATTATAATCCTCAAAATATGAGTAATATTCCTGCGGTTATAATGTTCGCCTGCCTGGTACTCAAACAAAAATTCTCATTTTTCAAGACACCCTTGACTTTTATAGCTTTCATCCCGTTATTTGACCATTTTCAGCTGCCAGTACTCTTT
>DQWO01000363.1 GCA_011042595.1 Pseudomonadota bacterium | reverse complement strand
TTTTGTCCTCCATGGGGCAGTGGCCCCGTTACAGGGGGTAGGGCCGGAAGATCTGCGTTTGGATCGATTGAAGGGACTGGTTGTCCGCCAGCAGGTTCAGGAAGTAATTATTTCCACTAATTTGACGGTTGAGGGTAATGCGACAGCTGTGTATATTGCCACACTGCTCAAACCACTCAACATCCATATAAGCCGGCCGGCGTGTGGTTTGCCGGTGGGGGCTGATTTTGAATATATGGATCCGGTAACCATTGAAAAATCGATCAATGGTCGATGTAAATTATAAAGATGGAATTGTATACATCAGGGAAACTAACAATTGGTTTTGGATTCCGGGATGAAGGAGAATATTCATGATTGAAGTCAGGATTCACGGAAGAGGCGGTCAAGGTGGGGTAACCTCCGCGGAAATGCTTGCCATAGCTGCCATTAGCGAAGGAAAATATGCCCAGGCTTTCCCGAGTTTTGGCCCGGAAAGACGGGGGGCACCGGTCATTGCTTTTGCCCGGGTCAGCGACACCAAAATCCGGAACCGGACAAAAGTCTATGCTCCGGATATTGTGGTTGTCCTTGATCCATCGGTGATGAAAATTGTTGATGTGGAAGAAGGCCTGAAGGAAGATGGTCTTCTGGTGATTAACAGCGGTAAATCCATTGACGAGCTGCGTCAGGAGTTTGGTTTTAAAACCGCAATCGCCAAGGTGGATGCAACCCGTATTGCCATGGAAGAACTGGGATTGCCGATTACCAATACCACTATGTTGGGGGCTTTGGTGAAAGGGAAAGAAGTGATTTCGTTAGATTCCCTGGTTGCTCCACTGGAAAAACGCTTTGGCCGGATCGCGGCTCGTAATATTAAGGCCATGCAACGGGCATATAAAGAAACGATAGTGGCGGGAAAGGAGTCATAACAATGGCTAAGAATTTTAGTGAGATGACCTGGAAAGAGTTTGGTCTTGCGTTTATGGTTACCAATCCCGGTTGTTCGGCTGAGTATCGCACTGGTGACTGGCGGTCACAAAGGCCGATTGCCGATAAAAGCAAATGCATCAAATGTGGTGTGTGCTATCTGTCCTGTCCGGATGGTGCCATCAATTTGGCTGCGGATGGTACGTATGATTTTGATTATGATCACTGTAAAGGCTGCGGGATTTGTGCCACCGAGTGCTGGACTGGCTGTATCAGCATGGTAGAGGAGGAGAACTGATGGCAAAAAAAATAGGGATAGAGGTCTCACTGGCAATCAGTGAGGCGGTGAAACTGGCGGATGTTGATGCCATTGCCGCTTATCCGATTACTCCGCAGACCCATATAGTGGAGCATTTATCAGAATTGGTGGCCGATGGTGATTTGAATGCCGAGTTTATCCCGGTGGAATCGGAACATTCGGCCATGAGCGTCTGTGCCGGAACCTCAGCCGCCGGCGCCCGTACTTATACGGCGACCAGCTCCCAGGGGCTGGCCCTGATGAATGAAATTCTTTTTATCATTCCGGCTTTGCGATTGCCGGTGGTCATGACCCTGGCAAACCGTTCCCTGTCCGGTCCGATCAGCATCTGGAATGATCACAGCGATCTGATGAGCGTCAGGGATACCGGCTGGATTTCGATTTTTGCCGAAAACGGCCAGGAGGCTTTTGATCTGACCCTGCAGTCCTTCAAAATTGCCGAGGATCATCGGGTCATGCTGCCCATCAATGTAAATATCGACGGCTTCACCCTCAGTCACGTGATCGAACCGCATGAGTTTCTCAGTCAGGAGGAGGTTGACAGCTTCCTGCCCCCCTACGATCCGCCCCTCCAGCTCAATCCCGACAAGCCGGTCAGCATGGGCATGGTGGGTATTCCAGAGATATATTTTGAAGCCAAGAAAGCCCAGGATGTGGCCCTGATCGAATCGAAGGCGGTGATCAAGGAGGTTTTTCAGGAGTTTGGCGAAAAATTCGGCCGCACCTATAATGTCATCGAATCGTACCGCGCCGAAGATGCCGAAACTCTGCTGCTGACCATGGGCAGCATCGGTGAAACGGCCATGGAAGCTATTGATATTATGAAAGATGAGCAGGGTAAAAAGGTTGGCCTTCTCCGATTGCGCCTTTGGCGTCCATTCCCGGTGGATGAATTACGGGAGCTGGTAAAAGGCATCAAAACCCTGGCGGTGATTGACCGGGCGGTATCTTTTGGTGGCACTGGCGCTCCGGTGGGTGGCGAGATTCGCTCTGCCCTTTATTCCACTGAGGACAGACCCTATGTGGCCAGCTTCATTGCCGGGCTTGGTGGTCGGGATGTGACTATCAAAGATTTCATGGATATGGTGAACCTGGCTGAGAAAATGGAAACTGAGCAGGAAGTTCACGAATATAAAATGATAGGAGTGAGGGAATAATGGATGCCTTAAATGTATATGCGGCCAAACTGGCACCGCAGCAGGAATCCCTGGCCCCTGGACATCGGGCCTGTCAGGGTTGTGCCGAGCTCCTGGCGGTTCGCCTGGTGGCTAAGACTCTGGGTCAGGATTTTATCATTGCCAATGCTACCGGTTGTCTGGAAATTGTTACCTCATCATATCCCCATTCGGCCTGGAAAGTGCCCTGGATTCATGTGGCCTTTGAAAACGCGGCAGCCGTGGCTTCAGGAGTGGAAGCCGGGATTAAGATCCTCAAGAAAAAGGGGAAGTATCCGGTGGACCGGGATATTAAAATCATTGCCCAGGCCGGGGACGGCGGTACTGTTGATATCGGCCTGCAGGCACTCTCCGGAGCTCTGGAAAGGGGCCATGATTTCATGTACATTTGCTATGATAACGAGGCGTACATGAATACCGGTATCCAGCGCTCCAGTTCAACTCCTTATGGGGCCAGTACGACGACATCCCCCGCCGGCACGGAAAGTATTGGCCAGGTAACGATGAAAAAGAACGTGGTGGAAATTGCCGCTGCCCATGATATTCCCTACGTGGCCACTGCCAGCCCCAGCTATCCCTTTGACTTGATGGAGAAAGTGCGTAAAGGGGCGGAAGCCAAGGGGCCGGCGTATATACATGTTCTTGCTCCCTGTCCCACCGGTTGGCGACTGGCTCCCAACCTGGCGCTGTCCATCGGCCGATTAGCCGTTGAGACCAAAGTTTTCCCGCTCTATGAGATTGAGAACGGTAAGTACCGGATGACGGTTTCCTACAAAAATCACCGGCCGGTGATTGATTACCTCAAGCCCCAGGGGCGGTTTCGTCATCTGAAGGAAGACAATATTGAATTTATTCAGCAGTACGTGGATGCTTCCTACGAACGGCTGCTGAAGAAAATTGAAATGAGCGAGGGTTAGACATGGAAACAACGATAAAAGATATCATTGCCAAATATAGCGCCGATCCGTCACAGATCATTGCCATGTTGCAGGATCTTCAGGCGGCCAAACGGTACTTGCCGGAGGAAGATCTGCGAGAGTTGGCGGTTGTGCTGGAAATCCCGCTGGCTAAGGTCTACCGGGTGGCTACTTTCTTCAAAGCCTTCAGCCTTGAGCCGAAGGGAGAGCATATTATTAATGTTTGCGTCGGAACGGCCTGTCATGTACGGGGAGCCGGTCGGATTCTTGATGAACTGGAACGCCAGCTGCAGATTGCCAATGGTGAGACCACTGCTGATCAGAAGTTCTCTCTGGAGACCGTCAACTGTTTGGGAGCCTGTGCTCTTGGTCCGGTGGTGGTGGTTGACCAGGAGTATCATGGTGATATGACTCCTGGGCAGGTGGATAAATTGATGGAGAATTACCGTTAATTGTATGTGTTAACTGAAAAAGGATATTTCCCATGAAAAGAATACAATCAGCCCAGGAATTGGAAGCCTATCGCCAGGAGTGTGTGGCATCCCGGGATCCCCAGCGGATAGTGATTACCATCTGCGCTGGTACCGGCTGCCAGGCCCATGGATGCTCCAATGTGGTGACAGCCATGCGGCAGGAACTGGATAAACAGGGCCTTGATCAGGTTGAAGTGAAAGCAACCGGCTGTCATGGTTTTTGTGAACGGGGTCCACTGGTAGTTATCCATCCCCAAGGAGTATTCTACAATAAGGTGAAAGTTGAGGACATTCCTGAAATTATTGCCAAAACTGTGCAGAAAGGGGAAGTGATCGAGTCGCTTCTCTATGCTCTGCCGGCTAGCAAAGAAAAGATATCTTTGGAGAAGGATGTTCCGTTTTACAAACTGCAGAAGCGGATTATTTTTGGTAGTAACGGTTTGATAGATCCGACAAGTATTGATGACTATCTGGCTATTGGGGGTTATCAGGCGCTGTCCAAAGCTATGACCGGTATGTCCCGGGATGCGGTTCTGGATGAGGTGAAAATTTCAGGTCTGCGGGGCCGTGGTGGTGGCGGATTTCCCACCGGCAAAAAATGGGAATCTACCAGGAATGTTGATTCTGAAGTTAAATATGTGATTTGTAATGCTGACGAGGGTGATCCCGGTGCCTATATGGATCGCAGTCTGCTGGAAGGCAACCCCCATTCAGTGATCGAAGGGATGCTGCTTGGTGCCTATGCCGTTGGGGCTACGGATGGCTATGTGTATGTGCGCCATGAATATCCCCTGGCAGTTGCCAATTTGACCGTTGCCATTGACGATGCCCGGCAGATGGGCTTTTTGGGAGAGAACATTCTGGGCAGTGGCTTTAATTTTGATATCAAGATCAGCCGGGGTGGCGGTGCCTTTGTCTGTGGAGAATCAAGTGCCCTGATTGCATCCATTGAGGGTCAGGTAGGTGAACCGCGGGCCAAACATATCCATATGGCTGAAAGTGGCTTGTGGGGGAAGCCAACGGTGCTGAAC
>DQWO01000161.1 GCA_011042595.1 Pseudomonadota bacterium | reverse complement strand
TCACACACCTGCCGAACTTGCCAGGATTATTATCCAGACAACTATCGATACCTACAAAAGCGATCTGGCACTCTGTTTTTTGAAGACTGATGACGAACAATTACCAGTTGGATTGGGCTATGCCAATAAAACTTTTTTCAACCCCCAGGATTGGCTCAGCCATGATAACCAGCAAAAGGAAAAAACGGTAAAAGTCCCCCCCCAACAGCGGAAAGCCCTTGATTCTATTGAAAAGATACTCTTGAGTCCGGATATTTTTCTCACTTCTGAAAAGATTACCCCACTGTTACCCCGATCATCCCTTTTGGCCGTGCCATTGACCTATCATGCCGGGAATAATAAAGGAATTATTGGTCAGCTCATTCTTGATTGTCGAAAAATAATTCGTTATGGCGGGGGAAAAGAATCACTGTTGCAGGACTTACATATTTTCGCTGCCGCCATTGCCAATAATGTCCATAAGGTCATGTTGTTTGATAATCTGAATCAACAATCAGAAGAGCTGGCAGATCTTCAGCGACAGGCAGAACAGATGCAGGAACAGTTATATCTTTCACAGCGTCTGGCCACCGTCGGCCGCCTGGCAGCCGGCGCCGCCCATGAAATCAACAACCCGCTGGCGGTCATTTCCGCCAACATCCAGGTATTGCTGCGAAAGGCCAATGGGACCGGAAACCGGAAGAAAGAGAGTACCCAATACCAGACAATTCTTCAGCAAACCAACAAAATATCAAAAATCATTACGGACCTGGTAACCTATGCCCATCCGGCAAAACCCCACATGCAGGCAGCAAACATCCAGCAGATTGTTACTCAATCCCTGGAAGCGGTCGATCATCGAGCCGCCTTTAAAAAAATCAAACTGAACAATGAGTTGCCCAAGGACCTTCCCCCGCTGAATGTGGATGCCATACAGATCGGCCAGGTATTGATTAATCTGCTGATCAATGCTGAGCAGGCCATGCCGGATGGTGGGACCATCACGATTACTGGCAGGAAGGAAGATGGGCAGGTAGTAGTTGAGGTAGCGGATACCGGGCAAGGCATTCCTCCGGAGCAACAAACCGTTATCTTTGATCCTTTTTTCACCACCCGCGAAGCCGGCCAAGGTACCGGGCTGGGGTTGGCAATCTGTCATTCCCTGATGGAGCAAAATAATGGTAAAATTGGGGTTAAAAGTTTGGTTGACTCCGGAACAACTTTCAGTCTTTTTCTGCCAAAAAGCAAGGAAAACCATAATCCAATCTCCGAGGAATTACAGCAGAGTTCAGCTGTCGATGGCTTACCGGACTCAGGAAATGACCTCCAGCCACGCATACTATTCGTTGAACATGGCAGGGAAATGAGCCCCTTGCTGTCGGAAGAATTAAGCAGTTCAGGCTATCAACTGGAAACCGCTGACAGCAGTTTAAAAGCTATCGAAACCATTAAGGGAAATGTATTCGATCTCCTTATTATTGACTTGGATATGGGAGTAAGGGCAACAAGACAGATCCTGCGGTGGCTAAATAAATTCTTCAACAACCTGCCGGTTATTGTTCTTACCGGGCTTAATTCTATGGAGCAGGTGGAAAAATTAAAGGATTTTGGGATAAGCAGTTATCATCAGAAGCCATTCCAGGTTGAAACTTTGCTTAAATCCGTCACTGAATTGATCAATCGACCAGCCAATGAATAAACCCTGGCAATTTTCATGAAAACACCTGCTAACGGGTATCTGTCGCTCAAAACAATCTCTGATAAGCTCAGCCTGGAACTGAGCCTCCTGCGTTTTTATGAAAAAATTTATTCTTCCTTTCTACCTGACAGGATCAACGCCGGAGATCGCCTTGTCTATCCAGCCGAAGCGATAGAAAATTTCAAGATCATTCATCGGCTGAAATCAAAGCATCTGTCTGAAGAAGATATTAAAAGCCAATTGGCCTCCTTGCCCCACAAGGGGAAAAAACCGAGCAAAAAACCTCTGGCCAGGATCATTACGGTTACCAGTGGCAAAGGAGGCGTCGGCAAAAGTAATATTTCCTTAAATCTTGCCATTGCCCTGCGCCTGCTGGATAAAAAAGTGATGCTGGTTGATGGGGATCTCGGTTTGGCAAATCTCCACCTGCTGGCAGGGGTTAAAGCGGAACGTACCCTTGAAACCCTTATCAAGATGGATCTCTCACTGGCGGATATCATTACCAGCGGACCTTGCGGCATTGCCATGATTGCTGGTGCCAGCGGCATTGCCGAAATGGCCAATCTGCCTGATTACAAAAGGAGCTATTTACTCAAACAACTGGAACAGCTGGAACAGATTGCTGATTACATTATCATCGACACCAGTAGTGGCGTATCCCCGGCAGTCCTGGATTTCATCCGCGTTGCTGATGATATCATGGTCATAACAACTCCCGATCTCACTTCACTGGCCGATGCCTATGGATTGATCAAGGCATGTGTACAGCAGAAAATCGCTAGTAGATTTGGGGTATTTACCAACCAGGTGAGGAATTTGAGTCAGGCAGCAGCTATCTACCAGCGGCTTGCCAGCTGCTCCCAACAATTTTTGAATCTGTCACTAACCAATCTGGGCTATATGTACCGGGATCGCAGCATAGAACGGGCCGTCAGAAAACGCCGACCTTTTATCCTGGAACCGGAAAAAAACCGTGTCTCTTTCTGTATTCGACAGCTAGCTGAGCTCCTGAACCATGATGATTTCGATATTTCAGCCCGCAAAACCCCGGCATTCCGGCGGTTGCAAAATCTTTTAAACGAGACCAATGATGATGGAAGACTTTCTGAAGTTCTTTAACCTGCAGCGAGATCCGTTTCAGGACACTATTGATCAGGATATCTTTTTCCCTACCGAGATTCACGAGCAGGTAATACTGAAGCTGACAACCGGTTTGAGCCAGCGGCGACCAATTATGATGCTTTGGGGTTCGAGCGGAACCGGAAAAACCATCCTGACCCGTCTCCTTGTCAATCAGTTGGACCCGGAAAAATTTCTTCCCCTGCTGATTCTACCATCTCCCCAGATTACCCCGGCTGCTTTGCTGGACCTTTTCTGCCAGCAGCTTGGCGGACCGGAAGGACGACAGGCAAACAAACAGGAAAAGCTTACCTGGCTGCAGCAACGAATCATCAAAGAGGGTGAAAAAGGCCGACAGACAGTTTGTCTGGTAGATGAAGCCCATTTTCTCAGGTCTGAATCTCTGCACCTTATCCGTTCAATGAGCAATTGGGAGTCTTCCTGGGGCAAGCTTCTGTCAATCATCTTCATGGCGGAGCCACCTTTTATCAAGCGCCTTAAACACCCGGCCCATGCCTCTATCCGCAGTCGCATTTCCCTGTCACTGGAATTACCCCCCTTGAGCGCCGGAGAATCAGAACAACTGATCAAGTTCCGACTGCTGGTCTCCGGTGGCAACCCACAAGTTTTTGTCCCAGGCTGTTATCCTCTCATCCACCAGGCAAGTGGAGGAGTTCCACGAATAATCATTAAAATCGCCGGAAACGCCTTACTTGAAAGTTATTGCCAAAAAGAAAACCAGGTAAGCCCGGAAGCTGTCAATACAGCGGTAGCTGAAAGTTGCTGAAGGAGGAAAACACCAATGTCGGAACTCCGTAAAGATCCGGTGGTTGATCGCTGGGTCATTATTGCCCGGGAACGGGGGAAAAGGCCTTCTGATTTCACCGGTTTCGACAAAAACAAGCCGAAAGGATTTTGCCCTTTCTGCCCCGGCAATGAAGATGTCGTTCCCCCAGAAGTTCTTGCTTATCGTAAATCGGGCAGCAAACCGAACGGTCCTGGCTGGCGGCTTCGGGTAGTGCCGAATAAATTCCCGGCGCTGAAAGACCAGGAAGAGTTATACAAGCATGGAGACGGCATGTATGACATGATGAACGGGGTTGGCCTGCATGAAGTTATCATCGAAACCCCTGATCACGACTTAACCCTGTCAACCATGCCGGCATATGGGGTAGAGGACGTTCTCTGGGCATATCGTGACCGGCTGGAGGCACTGGCCAAAGATGAACGTTTTCAGTCGGTAATCATTTTTAAAAATCAGGGGATGGCCGCCGGCGCCACCCTGGAGCATTCCCATTCGCAGCTCATAGCCCTGCCTATCATTCCTAAACAAATTAAAGAAGAACTTGCAGGAGCCAAAAAATATTATGACTACAAGGAACGTTGTATTTTTTGCGATATGGTTGACCAGGAATCGTCACAACAAAGTCGGGTTGTCTGTGAAAACCAGGATTATATGGCCATCTGTCCCTACGCGCCCCGTTTTCCTTTTGAAATCTGGATAATCCCGAAAACCCACAGTGCCCATTACCAGGAAACCAGCAAGGAAAGGATTGAATCGCTATCTATCATCCTTTCGGAAACCCTGAAGCGGCTGGATGTCGTCCTTGATATCCCGCCATACAACTTTGTTCTTCATTCCGCCCCATTCAGGCAGGATGTTGACAAACATTTCCGCTGGCACCTAGAAATCATGCCGAAGCTGACCCGTATTGCGGGTTTTGAATGGGGATCAGGTTTTCATATCAACCCGACACCACCGGAGGAATCAGCCAAATATCTCCGGGAAGCAAAAATTATCGACTGATATCCGGTTTTATCTGCGGAAAAAACAGTTATAGCAGCAGTTAAATAAAAACCAGCCTAACAGGGGATATAATCCATGAGCCAGAAAATTCTTGTGGTCGACGATGAGGAAAGCACCCGGTTCCTCTATCAGGAAGAGTTTGAAGATGAGGGGTATACCATAAAAACGGCAGCCAACGCCGAAGAGGCATTGAAACTTTTGCCTGATTTCCATCCAGACCTGGTCATTATGGACATCAAGAT
>DQWO01000108.1 GCA_011042595.1 Pseudomonadota bacterium | reverse complement strand
GATTCGCGGCACACACCTCGGAGCGGCACACGATGTGCCGCGAGAATGAGCGAGAGCCATGCCGGAACAGCCTTTAAATAATTTTTTTTCGGCTGTTTTTTTCATAACTCAGAAAGTTGAGCCGTAAATTAAAAAGGAAAATTCATGAAACGCTTTCATCAACGTCGACATACCAGACTGCACAGATCTTTAAGCATGCTGATACTGCTGGTTTTCGCTCTCCTGTGCGCCCCCCAGTCTGCCAGCAGCAAAGTATATCTGGAAATCAATCAACCCCATATCCGCAAGATTCCCCTGGCTATCGCTCCCCTGCGATCACTTGATGGCCGGGAGCAGGGAGGAAAACTGGCGGATACCTGCCGGGAGGTCATGATCCAGGACCTGGATTTCTCGACCTTTTTCAATGTTCTGGGAGATCCAAGCACCTACCTGGAAAACAGTCGGAAAAGCGGCATTTCCCTGGGCACATTTGATTTCAAAGACTGGTCACTGATCGGTGCCGAGCTGCTCATCAAGGGCGGTTATTACCAGACGGGTGATCAGCTTATTCTGGAGCTGCGCCTTTTTGATATCTTCAGCCGAAAAATGATCATCGGCAAACGATACCGTGGACGCCTGCAGGATCAGCGGCTCATGGCCCATAAATTTGATAATGAAGTGGTCAAGGCCATCACCGGACTGCCGGGAGAGTTTTCTTCAAAGATTGCCTTTGTCGGCAAAAAGCAAGATCGCCATGGGGTAAGCCAGGAAATATACATCATGGACTATGATGGTGCCGGGCTGAAACAGGTTACCCATAACCGAGCCATCAATCTTTCGCCGTCCTGGGCTCCGAATGTGACAAAACTTGCTTTTACCTCCTATAAAAAGGGGAACCCCGACCTCTATGTCATTGATTTCAACCGGGGCCGGGAACGACTTATTTCCCGCAAAAAGGGGATCAACGCGGCAGCTGAATGGTCCAATGACGCCTCCCGGATTGTGCTCATGCAACGTTTTGAGGACAACAGTGAGATCAGCATTATTTCGGCAAACACCGGCCGGCTGCTCAAGCGGCTGACCAAAAACTGGGCTAATGAAGCCTCTCCCTGCTGGTCTCCGTCAGGGAAAAAAATCGCTTTTGTCTCGGACCGGGCCGGCAGCCCCCAGATTTACACCATGGAGCTGGGCAACAATGATTTGCGTCGCCTAACCCGTTCCGGCAGCTACAATGCTCATCCCAACTGGTCAGAATTCAATAATAAAATTGTCTTTACCTCCATTATTGACGGCAGCTTCCAAATCTGCGTCATCAACCCTGACGGCAGTGGCCTGCAGCAGCTCACCTACCTGAAAGGGAACAATGAAGACCCAACCTGGTCTCCCAACGGGCAGCATATTGTTTTCACTTCGTCTTCCACCGACATCAGGCAGCTGATGGTGATGAACCTTCATGGCCGGGACATTAAACCAATAACCCGGGGAAAACTGGATAAAAAGAGTCCTACATGGTCAGGAAACCAATAAAACATGATTTTTATTATCGCTAAATCCGGCTTATTAACTTGATTTTTAAAAAAAAAGACGCTATTGATCAATGGAAGAAGGATACTAACTGAAAACTAACTTTTTTCAAATTAGAATGGAAAGGAGAAAGCATGATTATGAAACATCTGAAAATGGCGATGCTATTCGTTCTTCTGGCGAGCGTTGCGGTGATGTTTTCCGCTTGCGCCACCTGTAAAACCAAGAAGGTTGAAGAAGAAACCGTATCCCAACCGGCAGCCATGACCGAACCGACAAAAGTTATCCCGGAGAAACCGGCGGTCAAGGAATCTACCCTTTCTGCTACACCAATGATTGCTGTAGGGGATAAATTGGACCCCATCTACTTTGATTTTGACAAGTATAATCTCAAAGATCTTTCCCGGGATCAGCTCACTAAAAATGCCCAGTGGTTAAAAAACAATCCTGGAGCAGTTGTCAGGATTGAGGGCAATTGTGATGAACGGGGTTCCAACGAATACAACCTGGCCCTGGGAGAACGGCGGGCGGCCAGTGCCAAAAAATACCTTGTCTACCAGGGAATATCTCCCAACCAACTGGAAACCATCAGTTATGGTGAGGAAAAACCGACTTGTGGCGGCCACTATGAAGGCTGCTGGTGGAAAAATCGCCGTGATGATTTTGTTATTGTCGAAAAATAATATCTCTTTAAGCCTCTATGTGTGGACTGTGAGCTGAGATACCAGGAGTAATATGAAGATCCGTCATCGACACTTTTTTCTGGCTCTTGTACTGGTTATCATTTTCGGAACCGGGTGTGTAAACGATCAGTATTATGTCCAGCTTGATGATACCGTCCGCAACCTGAAGCGGCGGGTTGATGATGTTGAATCCAGGCAGGCGGAAAGTCAGCGCAAGACCAGTGCTGAACTGCAGCGGTTAAATGCTGACGTCAACGTCAGACTTGACAGCCTGGAAACGGAAGTACAAATCATGAATGCCAACCTGGAAGAAAATCACCGTACACCGCGGGAACTTCCAGCAGTCGAAGCCAAGGACGTACAACTGCTCTATGAACGCCTTGACGGCCGGTTAAAACAATTGGAAATCTCTGTGCAGCAATTACAGCAGCAGGCCGGAAATGGTCCTGCTGCTGTAAAATCACCCCTTGTTGCCGGAGGAGCAACAACCACTCCCCCCGCAGCCACACCGCAGAAAAAAGAAGCAACAAAAAGAGCAGCAACTGCCGGTGCCCGGGAAAAAGCATTCTATGATGATGCATACGCGGTGTTTAAGCGGGGAGATTATTCCTCCGCCAGGAAGAAATTCACCAAGTTTCTTACGGCCTTTCCCCAAAGCACGTTTCGGGTTAATGCCCTGTTCTGGATCGCCGAATGCTCCTATAAAGAGAAACAATACGAAGAAGCTATTATAAAATACGATGAAATTATCACAAAATACCCCCACAATCCAAAAATCTCCAGCGCCCTCCTGAAACAGGGTTTTTCATTTCTAATGCTGGGTGATAAGACCGACGGTAAAATCATCCTGAAAAAAGTCATCGCTGACTATCCAGATTCAGACCAGGCGGAAATTGCCAAACGAAAGCTGAAAGTACTGGACAGATAATACCCTTTGACAATCAACATCCCTCCACTTCTCTTCATTTTTTGCTTGATTTATCCAATAAAGCAAATTACTAATTTGTATTTCAAGATACATTAACATACCTTTTTAAAGCTGCGTCACCAGAGGTGAAAAGCGCAAAAATATAATGATTCCAAGCTCTAATGGCTTTTACAGGGTATATTTTTGGCCTTTTTCTCAGTAGTAAAAAAACCAGTGGCACTAATATTGCTGATTATTTTCCAAAAAAATTCAAAAAAAGCTAAAATTATTGATAAAACGGTCGACATGTATAATATCTCAACCTGACTGATAAAACATTTTTTGTCTTTTTCAACCTGACAACCAAAGTAACATCACCTTTTTTCAGCGGCTTTTTAATTTAGATAAAACTATTGGAGGGCCATGTTTTTCCAAAAACCAAAGACCCTGCTCGGGCTTAATATCGGTTCCAGCTACATTAAAATTGTGGAGCTGAAGAACTCTGGACCAAGATATACTCTGCAAAATTTCGGTTATACCATCCTGCCATCAGATACCATCGTTGATGGCACGATCATGGACTCCATGGCCATTATCAATGCCATTAAGAACCTGGTTGAAAACCTGAAAATCAAGAAAAAGCAGATATGCACCTCCATTTCCGGCCATTCAGTAATCATTAAAAAGATTCTGATGCCGTTAATGGACGAGGACACGGTAGAAAATACTATTTATGATGAGGCTGCCCACCACATCCCCTACGATATCTTTGATGTCAATCTTGATTTTCAGATTTTAGGCCCTAGCCTGGAAGCAAATGATAAAATGGATGTACTGCTGGTAGCAGTCAAAAAAGATGTCATCAGTGATTATCTGGAAGTCATAGAAGAAGCTGGACTCCAACCGGCAGTCGTGGATGTGGACACCTTTGCCCTGGAAAATATGTATGAATACAATTATGAGGATGCCACCGAAGAAATCGTAACCCTGGTGGATATCGGCTCCAATATTACCAATATCAATATCCTTAAGGATGGAATATCAAATTTCAACCGGGACATTACGATAGGAAGTCGACAGATAACCGAACAGTTACAAAAACAACTTAACCTTAATTACCAGACAGCTGAGCAACTGAAACTCGGAGTTCCGGTTGAAGGACTCAAAGCAGAAGAGACCGGCAAATTAATCTCTGATGCCTCATTTGCCTATATTAATGAAATTGCCAAAACCATTGATTTTTATCATACATCCGCATCCGGAAGTCAGGTGGAAAAGATCTACCTTGCTGGCGGAGGTGCCAAACTGTCCGGCATTGTTAACGCGGTTCAGGAGATCACCAATATCTCTACGGAAATCATTAATCCTTTTCGCGATCTGATCATTCCTGAAGCAAAATTTGATCTTGAGTATATTCAGGATATCGCCCCTTTGGCTGGTGTTGCTGTAGGTCTGGCACTGAGGAAGGATAGAATTAAATGATTAGAATAAACCTTCTCCCGGTTCGCGCTGAGCGAAAAAAGCAAAGTCTGCACAAGCAGTTGGCCATTGGGATACTTACGGTTGTTCTGGTTGTGGCTATCTGCGGTTATATCCAGTTTTTTATGGTTACGAAGATCAACCGGGTATCACGCAATCTGAAACGGACCCAGCAACAAATTGCCGCCTTAAAGCCTGTTATTGATAAAATCAATCACTATAAACAGCAAAAAGATGAAATTACCAAAAAGATTACCGTTATCAACAATCTGGAT
>DQWO01000285.1 GCA_011042595.1 Pseudomonadota bacterium | reverse complement strand
TTGCTGATCTTAAGGGCAAAAAGGTTTCGGTCGGCGCCCCGGGCAGCGGCACCGAATTCATGACCAATCTGATTCTCGAGGGCTCCCTCGACATTCCCTACAGCTCTTTCAATGTCTTCCGGCTGTCATTCAACGAAAACGCCAATGCCTTAAAAGACAACTCCATCGCTGTCGGCGTCTGGTGCGTCGCCCCACCCACTTCTTCAATCATGGACCTGGCCACCACCCATGCCATTAGCATTATTCCCTTTACCAAGGCGGAGATTGACAAAGTAACCGCCAAGTATCCCTTTTATGCCGGCTACACCCTGCCGGCCAATGTTTACAAGGGACAGGACCAGCCGGTCTACACCGCTTCCGTCTGGAACACCTTTATCTGCAACGCCGACCTGGATGAAGACCTGGTCTACAAACTGACCAAGGCCGTTTTTGAAAACCAGGATTACCTGATGAAAATCCATCATTTTGCCAAGTATACGACGCCGGAAAACGCGATCAAATATTCGGCCATCCCCCTTCATCCTGGGGCCATCAAGTATATCAGGGAACAGGGAATCACTATCCCGGATCGGCTGATCGCCAAATAAACAGCTTCCGATTATTAATCCATTAGCAGGCAAGCCCACCCATGGAGGACCTAAAGTCCCATAAGACCACGTCCTCCATGGGTATTTCTTAAACTTAACCAATATAATTTCAGCCACAGACCCACAGGGACGAAGACGGACAAAAAAATATTAAAAGTCTGTGTTTGATTGGGTTTATACATTTGCGCCACTACTCATCAAGAAAACCGGCATATACCCTGGTCATGGCTGCCGGTTTGATGTTTTTATTTTCATTGCTGGTCGGACCGGCTCTGGCAGCAGCCGGTCAACCCCATTTAGTTGTCCGTGACTTAGACAGCGGCAGAATCATTCTTGCACTCAAAGTGAAAACGGGCGACCGGTTTATCATCCGCTATATCCATTCCGTGGACAAGAAACCCATTTTCGAGCAGTTTCGCCTCGATCCCGAACGCGGTCTGGTGCTGGAAAAAACCTGGTTCAGGATCTTCGGCGCCGGCCTCGGACACTGGCCCGGCCATGGGCAGCTGACCCAGAAAGACGGCTGGATTACCATTGATAAAATGAACTATACCCTGGGAAGTTTTGTCTTACGCATCGGCTCCCCCGGCGTCGACCACACGATTCTCTACCAGCAGCAGAAAATCAACCTGTCAGCCCTGGCTCCGGGACGCCGGGCCATAGTGGATTTTGAGCGATGAACCCTGAAAAAATTGTCATTGAAGAACAGTCGGCCAGCGCCTATCGTACCCCACGGGGCCTGACAGCCATCTTTATCACCGTCGTCGCTGTCGGTCTCTCTCTCTTCCAGCTCTACACCGCCGGCATTTCACCACTGGCCGCCATCTACCAGCGTTCGGTCCATCTGGTGCTGATCATGGTCCTGGTTTTTTCCCTCTACCCGCCTTTTAAAACTGCCGCCAAAGACCGGGTGGATATTTTTATGATCATCGACTGGCTGCTGATTCTGCTTTGCCTGGTTATCGGTGCCTATATCTGGATTGAATTCAACGCTATCATCGAACGTCAGGGTGACTGGATCACCATGGATGTAATTATGGGCGCCATCGCCCTCTGCCTGGTCCTGGAAGCCACCCGCCGGGTGATCGGCTTTTTCATGACTGCCATCGCTATTATCTTTCTACTCTTCACTTATTTCGGCCCCTGGATGCCCGACCTGCTGGCTCACAAGGGCTACAGCGTTGAACGGATTGTCACCACTCTCTACCTGACTACCGAAGGGATCTGGGGGCTGCCCACAGGTGTGGCCGCCACTTTTGTTTTCGTTTTCATTCTTTTCGGTTCTTTTCTCGAATGTACCGGCGGCGGGGATTTTTTTATTGACCTGGCCTACAGCCTCACCGGCCGGATGACCGGCGGACCGGCTAAAACCGCTATCCTGGCCAGCGGTTTCATGGGCTCAGTTTCCGGTTCCGCGGTAGCCAATGTAGTCACCACCGGCTCTTTCACCATCCCGATGATGAAAAAGGTGGGCTACAAACCCCACGTGGCCGGCGCCATTGAAGCCGCGGCATCCACTGGCGGCCAGATCATGCCGCCAATTATGGGAGCCGGGGCATTCCTGATGGCAGAGTTCACCAATACCTCCTACCTCTATATTGTTAAAATCGCCATTGTCCCGGCTATTCTCTACTATCTCAGCGTCCTTTTCTTTGTCCATTTTGAAGCCAAGAAAGAAGGCTTTAAACCCATAGCCAAAGCCGACCTGCCGTCATTCTGGAAAACCATGAAGGACGGGCTGCATTTTCTGCTGCCGGTCATCATCCTGATCTACGTGCTGTTCAGCAACTACAGCCCGATGATGGCCGGCTTTGTGGCGGTCATTTCAACCATCGCCGCCGCCATGCTGCGCCGCCGGACACGGTTAAATTTGAAGAGTCTTATCAAAGGCCTGGAAACCGGAGCCCGCAACGCGGTCATGGTATCGGTAGCCTGTGGCTGTGCCGGCATTATTGTCGGTTGTGTCAGTCTTACCGGTCTGGGACTCAAATTTTCCAGCCTGGTGGTTTCCTGCTCCGGCGGCAGCCCGCTGCTGGCCATTATTCTCATCGGGATGGCTTCCCTGGTGCTGGGCATGGGTCTGCCGGTAACCGCTTCCTACATCGTCCTGGTTATTCTCGCGGGACCGGCGCTGATGGATCTGGGCCTGCCGATCATTGTCGCCCACATGATTGTCTTCTGGTACAGCCAGGATGCCAATGTCACTCCGCCGGTTTCCCTGGCCGCGTTTGCCGGGGCCGGCATCGCCGGTGCCTCACCGATGAAAACCGGTTTTGCCTCCTGGAAAATTGCCAAAGGGTTGTATATCATCCCCATCATCATGGCCTACCGGCCCCTGCTCTGCAATGGCCCGGTTACCGAAGTCATCCTGACCATGTTTTTCACCACCATCGGGCTGATAGCCTTTACCAGTTTTCTGGAACGATTTCTTTTCAAACGCCTGAACCTGGTGGAAACCTTACTGATGGGCAGCGCCGCCCTGGCGCTTTTCTGGCCCAATTATCTCATCAGCAGTACCGGGACTCTCCTGCTG
Organism: Pseudomonadota bacterium; assembly: GCA_011042595.1. Lineage (GTDB taxonomy): Bacteria > Desulfobacterota > Anaeroferrophillalia > Anaeroferrophillales > Anaeroferrophillaceae > DQWO01. Next base: position 1,794 of record DQWO01000285.1, on the reverse strand, counting down.
GCCGGAATTACCGGCCGTCAATGGTTCAGTGGAAAAAGTTAAGGTCACCATTATCGGCGCCGGGGTTATCGGCCTGGCGGTAGCCGCCCGCCTGGCACCGGAGTTCGGCCCTGAATTACTGGTTATTGAACGCCACGAAAGTTTCGGTCGCGAAACCAGCAGCCGTAACAGCGAAGTCATCCATGCCGGCATCTACTATCCGCCAAACTCCCTGAAAGCAAAACTATGCGTCCAGGGACAACGTCAGCTTTATGAACTATGCCATAAGCATGATATCCCCTGCCAACGTCTGGGAAAACTGATTGTCGCCATTGATGAGGCTGAAGAAAAACAGCTGGAACTCAACCTGGGCACTGGCCGGGAAAACGGGGTCAATGACCTGGAACTGATCACCGCCGGCCGCTGCCGGCAGCTGGAGCCGGCCGTCAAAGCCCGGGCCGCGCTTTTTTCCCCGTCAACCGGGACCATTGATTCCCACAGTCTGATGCGCTTCTACCACCAACAGGCCAAAAGCCTGGGAGCCACCTTTGCTTTCAACACTGAAATTAAAAGCATAGAATCGACAACCGGGGGATATATCCTTGAAACCACGTCTGATTCCTTCAGTTTCTCAACCAAAATAATCATTAATTGTGCCGGGCTTGAAGCCACTGTTCTCAGCCGGAAAACCGGCATCCCCACCCCTCTCGTCCACTACGCCAAAGGCTGCTATTTCAGCTACACCGGCAAATCACCGGTAAAACATCTGGTCTACCCGGTACCGCCGGCCGGCGGCCACGGGCTGGGCATTCATGCCACCCTGGATCTTGGCGGCCGGCTGCGTTTCGGCCCTGATCTTGAATATATTGAAAAACCTGACTACCACGTAGATAGCTCACGCAAAAATTTATTCTGCCAGGCCATTAAACGCTATCTGCCGGATCTTGATGAAAAACGGCTGGAACCGGAAATGGCCGGCATCCGTCCCCGGCTGCAGGGACCCGGAAATGAATTTATGGATTTTATTATTCGGGACGAAAAAAAGGCAGGATTTCCCGGTTTTATCAACCTGCTGGGGATAGAATCTCCGGGGCTGACCGCGGCCCCGGCCATTGCTGATAAAGTCGCCGGACTGCTGGAAGATAGTTAGTTTCCATCCGGAAATCAGTGCTTCCGGATGGGGCAATCAGCTCTCAGCTTTCTGCAGTCAGCTTAACCATCTGTTTTTCCAATGTTTTACTGACAGCTGACGGCTGATCGCTGAAAGCGTTCATCAGGAAATGAAGGTTTCCGGATGAACACTAGTTAAGAATTCAGATATTTATGGCTTTTGCTCAGCAACCGCCTTAATTCCGGCCAGGGAAAAACCGGCAATGTGATCTCCCAATCTTTCAATTAAGTCCGGGGAGAGCGGCTGGTCCAGAAGGTATTCCAAATCACTGCGCCTGATGGTCAACAAGGCCCGGCACTGGTTAACAATGCTGATTTCACAAAAAAGAACCTTCTCATCGCTGGCTGTCGCTCCCATAATATCCCTGATAATACCCAGGAGTACCTGCCGCCGGGGTTCGATCAGCTTATGCCAGAGGTTGGATATCAACCCGGTGGGATTCGCCAGCTCCATCAGGTACAACCGGGTAAACTCCCCCCGGCTTCCATGGGCGGTGAAATGCTGAATCAAGGAGTGAATAAAAAATCTCAACTGCTCTTCCGGCTCAACATTATCGGTTTCGGGAAATTCAGGACCAACACGTTTTTCATACGCCTCCTGCCAGGCCTCAACATAGAGAGTAGCTTTGTCACCAAAATAATAGT
>DQWO01000282.1 GCA_011042595.1 Pseudomonadota bacterium | reverse complement strand
CTCTTCTATTTTGGCTTTGGTCTCGGCAGAAAAGGCAGAAGCTGCCTCTTTGGCACCGTTTAAGGCATCTTTCAGCTGTGAAGAAAGCCGGTCTTTTTGTTCTTCAAGCCGATACTTTGTCTTGAGCAGTTCCATATCGATGTCACCGATAGCTTCCTTGCTGCTTTTGCTTATACCCCTTACTGTCCCATTAACCGCCGCCTCGATATATGCTTTTGTCGCACTCTCTGCCGATTTCAATTCCTGAATTGCCGTAATAAGTGCTTCCTTAGCCATTGTCTGAATGTCTATGGCTTCCTTTCCAGCTTTGGCGCTTTGCTCTGTTTTGGCAACGGCATGTTCAACAATAATTTCAACCTCCTGCGTACCTATCTTCCCTGATTCATTGGCTTCTTTGATGTCTTTTGATATTTCCTTTTTCATGGTGTCCAACATGGTAAGCCTCCTTTGTTGATTTCTTGTAACTATTCAGCGAAAGTAGAAAATCACCGTATTTTGATGAATTTCAGCAAATTTTTTGCCATGACAATTCCTGCTGATCCTCAATGGGTTTCAGTACCTCGTCAGCTTTTGGTACTCTATACTTAGTGTTTATCCGGAAACATTCATTTCCTGATGAGCGCTTTCAGCGATCAGCTGTCAGCTGTCAGTAAAATATTGGAAAAACAGATAGATAAGCTGACTGCTGAAAGCTGAGAGCTAATTGCCCATCCGGAAGCACTGGTTTCCGGATGGAAACTACTTATGAGATGGCATGTTGCTTGTTGTCCTTATAATGAAATGTAATCTTTTCTGGTGTTTTGTCAACTGGACCAGATGATGATTGTTGCTTTCTGGTATTTGACATCGTTAAAAATTGGGTTAAACTTATAGATGTTTACGATAAAAGCAAATTAATCCAAGATCTTAATGGGATTTGTAAGACTATTCCATATCCTTGTTCTTGTGGGCTGATTCTTTGATGAGCATGCCTTTTAGTAGTTTTTTCCCTTTGGCAAACCGGACGACGTGGCATGAATGACTGGCTGGCGATTAATGTTTTAGAGGCTCTGGGGATTTTCTTCCTCTGCGGGTATTTTGGTGGCCGCCTTGCCAATTGGCTCAAATTTCCCCGGGTAACCGGCTATATCGTTGCCGGAATATTATTGAGTCCTTCGGTGTCTGGAATCATTCCGGCGATATTGATCCGGGAAAAATTGTCAATCGTTACCGATATAGCCCTGGCAATTATTGCCTATTCCATCGGTGGCAGTCTGAAACTCTCACGGCTTAAGCAACTGGGGAAAAGCATTGTCTGGATCAATGTTACTGAATCCCTGGGGGCCTTCGTTATTACCTTTATTATGATGGGTACCTTGGGTGCATTGATTGTTAAATTCATTCTGTTCCATGCTTCCTGGTTGCAGGTTTGCCTGCCGTTGGCGCTGATTATCGGGGCAGTGTCTGCAGCCACGGCGCCGGCGGCCATTTTGGCTATCGTGCATGAATATCGAGCTCAGGGTCCGCTGACGATCACCTTGCTTGGAGTAGTAGCCCTGGATGATGGCATGGCCATCATCCTTTATGCCTTTGCCAGCAGCATCGTCGGGGCTTTGAACCAGGTGCAGGGAACCTCCATGATTCATAAAATGGCGCTCGAACCCCTCCTGGTTATTTTTGGTTCCGCCCTTTTAGGCGTTATTTTTGGTTTCTTTTTAACGGTTTTGGCTGCCTGGGTGAAAAAAAAGGGCTCCCTGCTGGTTCTCATTCTGGGAAGCATTCTGCTTTGTGCCGGCATCGCTGTCCGGATGAAACTCTCCCCTCTCCTGGCCAGTATGATGCTGGGTTTTTATGTTGTCAACCGGGCCAAACAATGCGATGTTCTTTTCCAAGCAGTAGAAAACATCGAAGAAACGATATTCGCCCTGTTTTTTACCCTCGCCGGTGCCCACTTTGATCTTACGGTCATCAAAACGGCCGGAATTATTAGTCTTCTTATTGTTGTCAGTCGCTTTGCCGGTAAGTTTATGGGCGTATGGCTGGGGGGCGATTTTTCCCATGCCCCGGCGGTGGTTAAAAAATATCTTGGTTATGCCCTGCTGCCTACGGCCGGGGTGACTATTGGCCTCATCCTCATGGCCGAACCCCTCTTGGAACCACGGGTAGCCGAGATTATGGTTAACGCGGTATTGGGAGCCGTGATTATCAATGAGTTGCTGGCTCCACCGTTGGTTAAATTTGCCTTGACCCGGGCAGGTGAAGCCGGAAAGGAATAGCCGATGAAAATAAAGGAATTACTGGCAACCATGGATGAAAGGGGATTGCCCCTGGTTGAAGAGGATGAAACCATTCAGGGGGTTTTGCAGCAGATGCTGCACTATCCCCATACCCGCCTTATGTATGTGGTTGATAAAGAGGGGGCCTGCACCGGAGTTATTTCACTGGGAACCCTGATCAGGTATCTGTTTCCCCGCAACTTTGAGCCTGCCGTTCACTCCCGTTTCATCATCCCGATGATTACCGCTGAAACGGCGAAGGACATCATGAATAAGGGGGTCATCTCTGCCACTGGTGAAGATGATCTCGATGTGGTGATCAAGCGGATGATTAAGGCCAGAGTCAAGGAAATTCCCATTCTGGATAAAGAAAAAAAGGTGGTGACCGATCTTACCATGCTTGATTTGTTACACTATTATCATGGTTAAATTAAGGAGGATGGAACAATGGCAAAATGGCAATATATTCGTTTTTTCGAAGAAATATGTATTGATGATATTCCCCTGGTCGGAGGGAAAAATGCCTCACTGGGAGAGATGTATCGAGAGCTTACCCCCAAAGGTGTTAAAGTTCCCCATGGTTTTGCCATTACTTCTGATGCCTATTGGCATGTTTTGAAAACTGCCGGGGTTGGGCAGCAACTGCGTGAATCACTGGCTGGACTTGAGCCAAATAATATGGGTGATCTCAGCCGGCGGGGATCTGCGGCTCGGAGAATCATCTATGAAGCCGGAATTCCTGCTGATCTTGAAGCTGAAATCGTCGCTGCCTATGCTGCCCTGCAAAAAGAATATGGTCCTGAGCTCAGCCTGGCGGTTCGCAGTTCGGCGACGGCCGAAGACCTTCCTGATGCCAGTTTCGCCGGCCAGCAGGATACCTATCTCAATATCAGTGGCAACGGCTCGCTCATCGATGCCTGTCGCCGTTGTTTTGCCAGTCTCTTTACGGATCGCTCTATCCATTACCGGATTGATAAGGATTTCGATCATTTCAAGGTTGCTTTATCGATCGGTGTCATGAAAATGGTGCGCTCCGACCTGGCCGCCAGTGGGGTTATGTTTTCCCTGGATACCGAAACCGGCTTTCGGGATGTTGTCTTTATTACCGGATCCTATGGCCTGGGGGAAAATGTCGTCCAGGGCAGTGTCGACCCGGATGAATTCTATGTCTTCAAACCGACTTTTTCCCAAGGCTTTAAAAAGGTTTTAAGACGTACCCTGGGACCTAAAAAAATTAAAATGATCTATGCCGGTGGCGGCACCAAGGAAGGTACCCGCAATGTTCCGACCCCAAACGCGGATCGGGAGAAGTTTTGCCTCAGCGATGAAGAAGCTATGACCCTGGCGGACTATGCCATCAAGGTGGAGCAACATTACAGCAAAAAAGCCGGATATGATAAGCCGATGGACATGGAATGGGCCAAAGATGGCCTTGATGGTCAGATATATATGGTTCAGGCCCGGCCGGAAACCGTGGTATCCCAACAAAAAGGAACCTTCCTGGAAGAATATGAAATGAAGGGGCAGGGCCCGGTGTTGGCTACCGGCCGTTCAGTCGGCACCAAACTAGCCGTTGGTAAAGCCCATGTTATTAAAGAGGTGGCAAATATGGCTGACTTCAAGCCGGGTGAAGTGCTGGTGGCCGATACCACCACGCCGGACTGGGAGCCGGTCATGAAGACCGCGGCTGCCATTGTCACCAACCGTGGCGGCCGAACCTGTCATGCAGCTATCATTTCCCGGGAGTTGGGAATTCCGGCTGTGGTCGGAGCTGATAATGCTACAACCGGCATTTCTCCGGGGGAAGAAATTACCGTGTCCTGCGCCGAGGGCGATATCGGCAAAGTATATCAGGGTATGTTGCCATTTGTGGTCAATAAAATAGACTTTGCTGAGATTGAACGACCGGCAACTAAAATAATGATCAACCTTGGTAATCCTGAATTGGCTTTTAAATTGAGTTTCCTTCCCCAGGATGGCATCGGGCTTGCCCGGATGGAATTTATCATTAACGAATATATCAAGGCTCACCCCATGGCCCTCCTCCATCCTGAAAAGGTCGAGGATGAGGAAGAAAGGCGGCAGCTGCGGCAACTGGCTCGTGGCTATGAGCATCCGGAAGATTTTTTTATCGAGCGCCTGGCGGAGGGAGTAGCAACCATCGCCGCGGCGGTGTATCCCAAACCGGCTGTCGTCCGCATGTCTGATTTCAAATCAAACGAATATGCCAGCCTGCTGGGCGGCAAATGGTTTGAACCCAGCGAGAGCAATCCCATGATCGGTTTCCGTGGGGCGTCACGTTACACTCACCCAGCGTATGAAGAAGGGTTTGCCCTTGAATGTGCGGCCATGAAGCGGGTTCGTGATGAAATGGGCTTGACCAACGTTAAACTGATGATTCCCTTTTGCCGTCGGGTGCAGGAAGGAGAACGGGTAGTTAAGCGGATGGCGGAACTGGGCCTGCAGCGTGGCCAGAACGGTCTTGAAATATATGTTATGTGTGAAATACCTAATAATGTTGTCCGGATTGATGCCTTTTCCCGAGTTTTTGATGGTTTTTCCATTGGCTCGAATGATCTTACCCAACTGGTTCTTGGTGTTGACCGGGATTCGGAAATCGTTGCTTTCGACTATGACGAGCGTGATCCGGGAGTACTTG
>DQWO01000201.1 GCA_011042595.1 Pseudomonadota bacterium | reverse complement strand
TGCTCCAGATGCTCAGGTCCAGCTTGAGGTGGCCGCATAGCTGTTTGAGCTTGCGGGCGGTTTCGGTCATGCAGATGGAATTTTCATAAATAATTGCCATACTCCGGTATTCTTCGTCATTTTTAATGTAGCGGGCAATAGGCTGCAGGAGATATTCTTCTTCCGGTGGGTTGAGGCGAAATACATAATCCCATTGTTGACCGGTTATTCTGCGGCTGGAAGCGGTGTTGATCAGAAAAGGAATTTTTTGCTGCTGGGCATATTCAGCCACTGCCCAGCTGGCCGCACTGCTGCAGCCGCCGGTCAACATCAGCAGATTTTCTCCGTTTTCAGCCAAAACCTGTCTGACGGCATTAACTGCCTTTACGGGGTTGGCGATTGAATCAATGAAAATCAGATTTATTTGTTGTCCGTTTAGCCCCCCGTCCTGATTGAATTTCTCTGCCGCCAGTTCAAACACCTGTTTTTCAATCATGCCAATAGTTTCCTGATGGCCGGTAAGTGGCAGCAGAACGCCGATATCAAGAGTTTCACCGGCTGAGAGTTTAGCGACGTGGCTGGATAAGAGTATCAGGATTGTCAGGCTGGATATGAGCAGGGCCGAGCGAAATTTTTTCATGGATTTTCCATTAGTTTGGGAATGACATATACTTCTTGCCCAGCTATACCATAAAGAAAAGAGGCTTGTAAAGCCGTTGGCTGCCCGTTGACTAATGGGGGGAAACAGCGTATAAAATCTTCGTGTTTTGCGAGCTTTATTTGAACCCGTAGATGTGGATGATGAACGGATGCAAAAAAGAAATATTTTAATCTCCAATGATGATGGAATTCATTCCTTTGGTATCAGGGCGCTGGCCGAAGCCTTGGCTTCACTGGGTAAGGTAACGGTGGTGGCTCCGGACCGGGAACAGAGTGCCTGCAGTCATTCCCTGACTTTGCGCAATCCCCTGCGGGTTGAAAAGCTGGAGGAGGGCTTTTATGCCGTTGACGGTACGCCCACCGATTGCATTAACCTGGCAGTGAACGCGATCATGAAAGACAATCCCCCTGACCTGGTGGTTTCCGGCATCAACAAAGGGGGAAATCTGGGCGATGATGTTACCTACTCGGGAACGGTGGCCGCGGCCTTTGAAGGCACTTTACTGGGTATCCCTTCCATGGCTGTTTCTCTGGTAATTGGTCGGGAACACCATTTTGAAACTGCTGCTCGGGTTGCGGTTGAAATTGCCGAGAAAATTTTTCAACAGGGGATGCCGGAAGATACGCTGTTTAATGTGAACGTTCCTGATTGTCCCTGGGATTCTCTGCCCGGTTATCGCATAACTGCTCAGGGTAAAAGAATTTATTCCGACGCAATAACGGAAAACAAGGATCCCCGGGGGCAGAAATATTACTGGATCGGTGGTGATACCCTGGGTGGGGTGGAAATCGAAGATTCGGATTTCCAGGTTGTTCAGCAGGGTTATGTCTCATTAACGCCGCTTCATCTTGATTTGACTAATTATCGGGTGATGGAAAGCATCCGATGCTGGGAATGGTCACGATGAATCTCTACCTGGAAACCTACGGCTGCCAGATGAATGTCAGCGACTCCCAGAAAATTGAAACACTTTTCGGGGAGGAAGGCTACCAGCTGGTGAGTGATTTTCATCAGGCTGATCTGATCATCATCAATACCTGCAGTGTGCGGGAAAAACCGGAACAAAAGGTGTTCAGCGCCCTGGGGCGATACCTGCCGTTGAAGCGCCAGAATTCACGGCTGGTGGTGGCCGTTGGCGGTTGTGTGGCCCAGCAGTGGGGGGCGCGACTGCAGCAAAAATGTTCCGGGCTGGATATCGTCTTCGGCACCCATGCTATTGATGTTCTGCCGGCTATGGTGCGGGAAGTCAGAAACACCTGTCTGCCGCAGCTTGATACGGCTTTTCGTTCCGCTATTCCCTCGCTGGATATTATTCCCCGTTATGCCGCTGGAACCCTGACGGCTTTCGTCACTATCATGCAGGGCTGTAATAATTATTGCAGCTACTGCATTGTTCCCTATGTCCGGGGACGGGAATACAGCCGTCCCAGTGACTCAATTATTGCTGAAATCAGGCAGTTGGCCAAAAACGGAATCAGGGAAGTGATTCTTCTGGGACAAAATGTTAATTCCTATGGACTGCAGACGGCAGGAGAACTTAATTTCCCCCAGTTGCTGGCCCGGGTCAATGAAATCCATGGTATTGAGCGTATTCGCTTTACCACCTCCCATCCCAAGGATCTGTCTGATGAGTTGATTGCCGCGTTTGTGGAACTTGACCATCTTTGTCCACAGTTTCATCTGCCATTGCAGTCCGGTTCCGACAGGATTCTGGAGCGTATGGGACGGGGCTACAGCACCGCTGAATATTTTGATAAAGTAGAACGGTTGCGCCAGGTTTGCCCGGAAATTGCCTTTTCCTCGGATATGATTATCGGTTTTCCCGGCGAGAGCGCTGAAGATTTTCAAAAGACCGTGGATATGATCCGTCGGGTGCGCTATGATACGGTCTATTCGTTCAAATATTCTCCCCGGCCTGGAACCCGGGCGGTTTCTTTCCCTGATCAGGTTGAGGAAGCGGTGAAAAAAGAGCGGCTGCGGATTTTTCAAACCCTGCAGGATGAGATTACCAGCAAAAATTTACGGAAGTTGGAGGGCACAACCCAGGAGATTCTGGTTAATGGGCCGGCCAAGCGGGGCGGGGATCAATGGGTTGGCCGCACGCCCACCAACCAGATTGTCAATTTTTCCAGTGATGAGAATTTTACCGGTCAAACTATGACTGTCCGAATAACCCGGGCATTACGACACTCTCTCAAGGGAGATATTGTTCAGCATGGCTGATCGCAAAGTTAAAGCATCCCTGATCACCTGGTATGCGCTTCCCCTGGCGGCCTACTGCGCCCTTATTTTTTTTCTGTCCTCCCAGGCGGATGTTGATCTGCCTTCCATTGTTCCCCAGTCTGATAAAGTTTTGCATCTGGCGGAATATGCTGTTCTTGGTGTTTTGGCTTATCGCTTTTTTCAGCGGTTGCTGCCTGGGAAAACAACGACATTTGTGCTCATGGTTGCCTTTTTATTTGCCTTGGTTTATGGTCTCAGCGATGAATTTCATCAATCATTTGTTTCGGGGCGTGACAGCTCCTGTTTTGATATCCTGGCCGATGGGGCCGGGGGCTATCTCGGAGCCCGGGTTACCATGCTCGTTTTACAAAAGGAAAGGAGGGAAGATCCATGATTGATTTGCATACCCACACACTTTTCAGTGATGGGGCCCTGTTGCCGGCTGAACTGGCCCGCCGGGCCCAGGTTCTTGACTATAAGGCTCTGGCTATGACTGATCATGTGGACAGTTCCAATCTTGATTTTGTCCTGCCCAGATTGGTTGCCGTTTGTGCTGACTTGCAGCCGGAAATGTCCATAACCCTGATTCCGGGGGTGGAAATCACCCATGTTCCTCCAGCTTCAATTGGTCGCTTGGCCGCTAAAGCCCGCGATCTCGGGGCAAAAATTATCATTGTTCATGGTGAGTCGGTAGTGGAGCCGGTCTGTCCGGGAACCAACCAGGCGGCCCTGGAAAGTGATATTGATATTTTGGCCCATCCGGGATTGATTACCCTTGCTGAAGCTGAACTGGCAGCCAGAAATGGGGTTTGTCTGGAAATTACCACCCGCCGGGGGCATAGCATCACTAACGGTCATGTGGCAAAGGTAGCCCGGGAAGCCGGAGCTCCATTGGTTCTTAATAATGATGCTCATGCTCCCGGAGATTTAGTGACCTTGGATTTTGCTGAAAAAGTAGCAAGGGGTGCCGGTCTTACAGGTGCACAATGGCAGGTTATGAGGGAAAAATCGAAAGAATTGGTTCAGAGGTTTTTGGCGGACGTCTAACTGTCTATTTTCCCTTTACCTTCTCTCTTCGCGGCGTAAAGATGCTGGTCTGCCTGGTTCAGCAGGGCTTCTGGGGTTTCGATGCCGGCAGCAGGGAAGGTTGCCAGACCCAGGGATAGGGAGCAACTTATTTTTGCTGTTTCCGTCAGTGATATTTCCGCCTCCCTGGTTTTTTTCAGAATTTTATCAGCAACCACCCGGGCCTGCTCCCGATCAGTATGGGGCATGATAACCAGGAATTCATCCCCGCCATAACGAATCACAGCATCATTTTTTCTGGTATTATCAATCAGTATTTCCCCCACGGTGCTTAGGACCAGATCCCCGGCTCCATGACCGTAGTCATCATTAATCTGTTTGAAATCATCAAGATCGATCATTAAAATCGAAAGTGGGTGACGATAGCGTTTTGCCCGTTCAAATTCCAGTGGCATGAGTTCGGCCAGAGAACGGCGGTTATAAAGGCCGGTCAGCTGATCTGTACGGGAAACCTTTTCCAGCTGGTTGCGGATGGTCAGGTTTTCAATGGCTATCGCTAGCCGGCTGCTGAGCCGCTCGACAAAATCTGTGGCCAGGGATGGTTGGAATTTCTTTTCATCATTGCTGGCGAGCATGAGAATACCCATCAGGCGGCTGCCGGCTTTCAGCGGGATGCAGGCGGAAGAACCAATCTCCAGTTTGGATTTTTTTGATGCCTGAAAAAGTTCCGCCAACTCCGGTAACAGGCCGCTGGAAATAAGTGGCTGGTGTTGGGAAAAAAAGTTTTGGTATATACCCTTGGGGATACTTGTCAGGGGTAGCAGTCCCGTAGTTGTTTCAGCTGCTGTCAGCGGGGTATCTTCTATCCTTTCAAGGACGGAATCCAGTAGGGCCACCGTAACCAGGGGGATATGAAACCGCTCAACAAGTTCACGTTGCAGAGAAGTTATTAGCTGGGATAGATTGTCAGCCGCAAAAATTGCTTCTTCCAACTTGTCGTAATGATGTTGGCGATCTTCGTTTTCCCGGCTGATCTCGATGATATGGGACAATTTGTCC
>DQWO01000182.1 GCA_011042595.1 Pseudomonadota bacterium | reverse complement strand
GGCATGGCTCTCGCTCATTCTCGCTGCACATCGTGTGCAGCTGTGAGGTGCCCGCCGCGAATCACCGTCGTGGTGATTCGTTCGGCGGTCAATGCCGCTATGAGCCAAGCCCGAACAGCTTGATAATGTATCCTGAAAATCAAATTCAGAAAGTTGGGCTGTTTATTGCCAACAAACGTTTTCAAGGCTCATTTTTCAGTTCGCCTGGCAATGCAGGTTTGACTTTTAAGGTAATTTCTTTGCGGATTTGCACCGTTCCAGGCTTTGCCCCCCGTGGTTTGCTGACATAACGAGCTTTGGTACAGGAGACGGCCACAGTTCCACCGCTTCGGGCTTTGCTGTGATAAGCGGCAATGGCGGCAGCTTGTTTCAATGTTTGCCGATCAGGATCCATCCCCTTTTGTCGGCGAAGCAGGACATGGCTGCCCGCCATCCCCCGCACATGAAACCACCAGTCATCCGGATGGGCGGTTTTTAGACTCAAGCGGTCATTGTCGGTGTCGGTTCTGCCGGCCAGGACTTCCCACCCATTTTCCAGCTCATAGCGAAACAGTTTTAGTGTTGGCTGATGACTTGACTCAGTTTGTTTCATCGTGATTGGTTGCCGGACAGACGTTGGAAACCAGACAATTGATGGCCGGAAGCATGCTGGTAACGCATTGTTTTCCGGCTTCGATTGCTTCCGCTGCCCGATCAAATTCCAGTAGACCGATGTTGGCAACGTGCGGATTCAGTAAAATATCAGGTGGATCGCCGGCCATGCGGCTGCGGGTCAAGCGGTCCTGCATGATGGCAATGGAGCCGGCAAGCACATCAAAAAGACCGGGTGTAGGGATTTTCGGTTCAAAGAACTGAGAGACCAGGGCGTCTGTCCGTTGTTTTAATTCATCGGAAATTCTCTGCAGGAGAGAGCTTTCGACGCTGTCTTCATTTTCATCATCGTGCTGATACTCATGGGTTAATTGACCGGTGTGCCGGTTAAGACTATCCTGATTAAGATTTACGGCGATGACCAGTTCAGCTCCCAAAGCCCGGCAGACGGAAACCGGAACCGGGTTAACCAATCCACCGTCCACCAGCCAGCGGTCGCCGAGGTGCACCGGGGTGAAAATCCCCGGTACGGCAATGGAAGCCCTGATGGCATCCAGCAGCAGCCCTTTTTGGAACCAGATTTCCCGGCCGGTTTCCAGGTCGGTGGAAACGCAGGTATAAGGTCTGGGCAGGTCTTCAATCTTGAGGTCTCCCATCTGCTGGTGAAAGAAATCCATCAGCCGGCTTCCTTCAACAAAGCCACCGCCGCGCAGTAAGCGAATATCAAGATATTTGATGATTTCCTTGCGATCAAGCTGCAGGAGCCATTCACGCAGGGCATCAAGTTGTCCGGCAAGGTAGACCCCGCCCACCAGGGCGCCAATGGATGTTCCGCAGATGATATCTGGAACAATACCTATCTGTTCCAGCTCGTTGATGACGCCGATATGGGCCCAGCCACGGGCTGATCCGCCGCCAAGTGCCAGGCCAATTTTTGGTTGTTTCGGCCATTGGCCGTTATTTTTCCATTTTTTGCCCATGATTACTCATTTGGAAGGGGGAATAGGAGAATATTACTTGGTGTTCACCCGGAAACACTGGTTTCCGGGTGGAAACTACTTAGCCTGTGAAAGGGTATAAAAATAAACGATGTAGGCATAGATCACATACAGGAGGAAAAGAACCCCAACTCCGATCATGATCTTATTGATCGTCTTCAGCAGGCGATATTTACGCAGGGTTTTTTCCTGATTATTTTTCGTATCAACCATAAGACAGTTTTTACCATAGTGGCATTGATGTATCAAGAAAAAACCGGCGTGTATATCGTCAGCTGCTGCTATCCGTCATGCTTATTAGTGAGAGCCATGCCGGAACATCCCAAGAAATTTCTTTCAGCTGTTTTTAGATAAACTCAGAAAGTTGAGCTGAATAGTTAATGTTTTTTAAGGAATATGGCAAAAAGTCCTTGCATCTATACGTATTTTCATGTATAAGCGCACCCTTTCAGGGTGAATCTTGAATAATTGTTTTTTGCTTGCTATACATATTGCTTGGAGACCTGACAAACTTCACTTCATCCCTATCCGCAACATTGATGGATTCGTGAAAAATCGAATAGTATTCCCTCGTCATCAATAATTATAACAGGTTAGAGATTACAAATATCCCGGTTTCGGATTTTTATGAAATCGGGTAATATAATCGGTATTTAATATTAAGCCAGTATGACTGGTTGCTGTAAACCATTGCCATGCCGGTTGGTTAACTTGAACGTTACTCTACTAGAACTAAAGGAAATGGAAAAATGAAGAAGGACATTCAGAACGTTAGGAATATCGGCATCAGTGCTCATATTGACTCGGGTAAGACTACCTTGACTGAGCGCATTCTTTTTTATACTGATCGTATCCATGCCATCCATGATGTGAAAGGTAAGGATGGGGTTGGGGCAACCATGGATTCCATGGAACTGGAAAAAGAGCGGGGGATAACCATCGCTTCAGCCGCTACCTTTTGTGAATGGAAGGATCATGAAATTAATATTATTGATACCCCGGGTCATGTTGATTTTACCATTGAAGTAGAGCGATCATTGCGGGTGCTGGATGGTGCCATCCTGGTTCTATGTTCCGTCGGTGGCGTTCAGTCCCAGTCTATTACCGTTGATCAGCAGATGAAGCGATATAAGGTTCCCAGCATTGCTTTTATCAATAAATGTGACCGTAGTGGGGCCAACCCCGACCGGGTGATCGGACAACTGCGGGATAAATTGGGACATAATGCGGTTGCCATACAGATACCCATCGGCCTGGAAGCCGATTTTGCCGGGGTTGTGGATCTGGTAGAGATGAAAGCCATATATTTTGATGGTGATAACGGTGAGATTGTCCGAGTTGAGGAAATCCCGGCAGAATTGCAGGCGGAAGCAGAAGCCAAAAGGGAAGAATTGATTGACGCGGCTTCCATGTTTTCCGATGAACTGACGGAGGCAATTCTGGAAGAGCAGGAAATCCCGGCTGAAATGATTTATACTGCCTTGCATGACGGAGCGCTGACCCGGGAAATTACCCCCGTATTTGTTGGCTCAGCTTATAAGAATAAGGGGATTCAGCCTCTACTCGATGCGGTTAATGCTATTCTCCCCAGTCCTGTGGAGATGAAAAATGAAGCACTTGATCTGGACAATAATGAAGAATCGGTGGCACTTTCCAGTGCTGATACAGACCCGGTAGTTTCCCTGGCTTTCAAACTGGAAGATGGCCCTTATGGACAGCTGACTTATATCAGGGTTTATCAGGGAAAACTGGCTAAAGGTGACACGGTCATAAATGTGCGTACCGGAAAAAAGGTAAAGATTGGTCGTCTTGTCCGGATGCACGCCAGCCAGATGGAAGAAATCGAGCTGCTGTCTGCCGGTTATATTGGGGCTCTTTTCGGCGTTGATTGTGTCTCTGGTGATACTTTTGCTGCTTCCGGTCTGAACCTGACCATGACTTCCATGTATGTGCCAAACCCGGTTATCTCTCTGGCCGTGGTGCCCAAGGATAATAAAGCCCAGGTCAATATGTCCAAAGCCCTGAACCGTTTTTCAAAGGAAGATCCTACTTTCAGGACTTATGTGGATGATGAAACCAACGAAACCATTATTGAGGGAATGGGTGAGTTGCACCTGGAAGTTTATGTTGAGCGTATGCGCCGGGAATATGATGCGCTAGTGGAAACCGGCCAGCCCCGGGTTGCCTATCGGGAAGCGATTACCAGGAAAGCTGAATTTAATTATACTCATAAAAAACAGACTGGTGGTTCTGGTCAGTTTGGTCGGGTTGCCGGCTATATGGAACCGGCAACTGATGATGATTTTGTTTTTGAAAGCAAGATTGTTGGTGGTTCCATCCCAACCCAATATATTTCTTCCTGTGAAAAAGGTTTTAAGGCCTGTATGAGTAAAGGGCCAAAAATGGAATTTCCGGTTACCGGAGTCAAAATAGTAATTGATGATGGTTCTTCCCATGCGGTTGATTCATCTGAAATGGCCTTTCAGGCAGCCGCCCGCGGTGCTTTCCTGGAGGGATATGCTAAGGCGAGTCCAACAATCCTGGAGCCGATTATGAAGGTGGTGGTGGAAACCCCTACTGAATTTCAGGGGTCAGTGATGGGAACAATCAATCAGCGTCGGGGGATTATCCTCGGTACTCAGGATGAGGGTGCCATGTGTGTGATTGAATCCCAGGTTCCCCTGGCTGAAATGTTTGGTTATTCAACCGTTCTACGTTCTTCCACCCAGGGTAAAGCCCAGTTTACCATGGAGTTTTCCAGCTATAAAAAAGTACCTCAGAGTATTGGTGAGGAACTGGCTAAGAAATATGCTGAAACAAAGAAAAATGTTGCCTAAGTTACAGCAAAAGCGGTTATTATCGACAGAATTGCCGTCGGCAAAGTCACGGATAATTTACCTTAGACAAAGGAATATTGTGATGTTGAAAAATGATCTTATTGTACGTAATCCTCTAAATGCTCTTGGGACTCAAAATGATGGAATTATTGCTCCTGGAACTTTCGGGGCGATTTTGTCCCGGGCCGGAGTAGGAAAAACCTCACTGTTGATTCAGGTAGCTTTAAATGCTCTTCTGCGTCAGAAAAATATTTTGCATGTCAGCCTTGAAGATCCGGTTCGCAAAGTAAACCTCTGGTACAAGGAGGTATTTTACAACCTGATTGAACAGTTTAAAGTAGAGCAGGGTGATGCCCTGTGGCAGGAAATTCTGCCCCATCGATTTATTATGACCTTTAACGCTGATAACTTTTCTGCCGCCCGTCTCCAGGAGCGGGTAATTGAGCTGCTGGATCAGGATATTTTTGCCCCCCGGCTGATGCTGGTTGATGGCTTGAATTTTTCCGCTTCGCAGCGGGAACAATTACTGGCCATCCATGACCTGGCGGTTGAGCTGGAATTGCCGGTATGGTTT
>DQWO01000249.1 GCA_011042595.1 Pseudomonadota bacterium | reverse complement strand
ATCCGAAGCTGCGGATTCTCCGATTGGCGATAATGGTCTGAAAATGGGGATTACGGGCCCATCCGGGTGGCTGAAACAGCTCAGATTGATTAATCATCAGGTTCGCTCTATCAGCTGAATTATATTTTCCCTTTTTATCTCATCAACTATCCAGGCACAACCGGCAAAAGCCTGCTTTCTGGTCGCGGCGGAGGCGATCACCAGCAACACATCATCACCCCGACCGACAACCCCCAATCGATGAGCGATAAATACCTGGTGCAAATCACATTGGTTGGCTGCCTTTCTCCCGACCTCGGTCAGGGCGGCATCGGGATCCGCAATCAGCGGGGACAGAACCACGTGGCTAAATGCCACTACCTGTTTACCGGGATATTTTACTTTACCATGATGAATAACCACCGTTCCCGTGGCATCCGTTTCCTGCTGCTGAAAAGCATGATAACAGGAAGCAAATTCAAACGGCTGCTCGGTCGTATAAGCTTCGATTATTGCCGACATTATTCTCCTCGTATTTCCATCCATTGATATCCGGATTGTTAATCACCAGCTGAGAATGCCAATGAGAGAGCATGCAACAGAGTACGATGATTAAACGGTTTTTGCAGCACCGCTTTTACCATCGGAAATTCAACCGACATCATATAGCCATCCCGGGACAAACCGGTCATTACCATCACCGGGATATGAGCAATTTCCTCTTTCATCTCCGAGAGCAGCATTTCACCACTCATCATCGGCATATTCAGATCCAGAATAATAATATCCGGACTCTGCTCATGAATAATTGTCTGCCCCTGTCGACCGTCTTCAGCCAACAGGACCCGAGCTCCATGCCGGTCAAGTAAATCACGAAGACTTTCCCGCACATCTTCTTCATCTTCAATTACCAGAATAGTCTTGTCTTCAAGCTGGACCGTCACCTCCGGCTCAGCATTATCGTCTATTCGGGTAGTTGCACCATCAGCACAGGGCAAAAATATTCTAAAGGTTGTGCCCTGCCCTTTTTTACTGTCTATCAACACCGTTCCTTCGTAATTGTGGATAACCGTATAGACTATGGATAGGCCGATGCCGGTTCCCTTACTGTCAGACCATTCCTTGGTACTGAAAAACGGGTCAAAAACCCGGTCAATAAGATTTTTTGGAATGCCCGGGCCATCATCGCTTATGCTTATTTCCACATAACGACCCGCCGTTTTCAAATTCAGGCGGTCAGCAGCCAGTTTACCCAAATTTCTCTGCTTACTGACAATGTTTATATGCCCATCCGGACGGGAACCAATGGCATCCCGGGCATTAATCATAATATTCATCAGCACCTGCATAATCTGGGCTTTTTCCACCTGGACAATACTCCCTTTGGCATCATTCTCAAAAGATATGCTCACATTTTTGGGCAGTGAGTGGGAAGCCAGCTCAACCGATTCCCGAATAATCTGGCCGATGGAGCTATTAACAGCAACGCCCTGATCTTTCCGGGAAAATTCTAGGATCCGGCGCACCAGTTCCGCCGCCCGGTTGGAAATATCCTTGAGTTTGGCAACATATTTTCGGCTTTTTTCGCTTTCTTTGGCCGTCGAAAGCTCCAATAGCTGAATATTACCGTAAAACCCGGCCAGCAGATTATTAAAATCATGGGCAAAACCGGCAGCCAGCAAACCTACGGTTTCCATCTTCTGGGACTGAACCAGTGCCCGGGTTTTATTTCTGACTTCTGCTTCAAGCTGCTGGGAATAGATTTCCAGCTGCTGCTTCATCTGTTGTTCCTCAGTAATATCATGCTGACTGCAGACATATCCGACGATCTTCTGGTGCTGGATTATGGGCCAGATGCTCTGGCTCAACTCCATTACCTGCCGATCCTGACTCTTCAGGCGCACAATGCCACGCCATCGCTTCCCACTGCCAATCGCTTCATGAACCGCTTGCTGAATATTCTCCGGGCTCAGATCCTGCTGGATTTCACTTATCTTTTTACCCACCAGTTCAGCCGGGTCATAACCGGCAAGTTCACCATAAGCCTGATTGGCGTAGATACATAAACCATCAAGGTCAGCGATGTAAATCCCATCACCACTATTCTCCGCAGCCCGCTGAAAAACCGTCAATCCCTGCCAATAAATATTTGTCTGGCGAAACAACCAGAAGGTTACCAGCCCAATCACGGTCACCAAACTCAGTATTCCCCAGAAAAGCGGAAAAAAGACCTGATTAACCGCGGCATATGGCCCCGGGAAAGGGGACCCTACCATCACCGTCCAATTAGTCCCCCCTAAATTAACCGGGCTGAAAAAAGCTTCATAACCTTTACCATTTTCGCTATCATCCAAAGCAAAACGACAATGGAAGGGCTGGAGTTTTTTCAATTTTTCAATCACCATGGGAAGAGCTCCAGTCTCAACCAGTGAGCATTGTTTCTGGTGTTGTTCTTTTGATAACCGGGGGGAGAACGCCGGAAGAAGGTGAGTATAACAAAGTTCACCGATGGTGGAATAAAGCACCAGCCCCTGGTCACTGATGAGTGCTACCGACCGTTTTCCCTCAGATTCCATGGCTTGCAAAAAGTTGGTTACCATGAATTCCAATTGGTAAGGAATAAGAATAGTCCCATAATACAGTTTATTGATTATCACTTTTTTGGCAAAGAGAACCGCCGGCAGATGGACAATCCTATCCACCTCGGGGACAAACTGAAACAACTCCATCACTGTTGCCTCTGATTGTCCTTCCCGCACCTGCCACCAGAATTTTTGTTTCAGCTGCGACCACTCATACACCGCACTCACAGGCATACCGGTAGACTGCAATAAACCTTTTTTATCACTGAAAAAAATTTTATCTTCGTTGGCCAAAGCCAGTTTGCCAATCTCAGGATAAATTGTCTGCAGAAGATGAAAACGATCGGCAATAGCCAGGCGAATAGTACCGTTTCCATGACCATGGAAAGTCAGGATAGAGTCTATGCTGCGGCCAACCCGTTCCAAATGTGATTCCATATTATCCTTGATTCGTTCAGCAACCAGGACATGTTCATACTGCAGATTGCCGGCAATGTTTTTTACCAGCTTTTGATAAAAAAGGCTGCCGCCGACCAAGCAGAATCCCAGGCAAAGAGAGATAAAGAGGAAGAATTGGAGGTAGAATTTATGTTTCACAGACTTTCAACCAGCCCCATCCGGCACAGGACCATCATCAGGAGTTTTGTCGAAGCCAGCATCATTTTTCAGCATCATAAATAATATCAGCACCCAAGAGAATTTCAAGGGGAATTTTAATCCCCAAACGCTGTGCCACCGAAACATTCAGTACCACTGTCCCTTTTGGCGGCCGGTCCATGGGAATCTCTCCAGCGGAGACTCCCCCAAGGATCTGTTTGACTTTCAAACCGGCATAATAGCCCTGTGTCCGGCCACTGACCACCACGCCGCACAAGGCAGCCCCTTTTTCCAGGTAGCACCCATGGAAAGCAACCGCCGGCATTGCAAGATGTTTGCTGGTCCAAACCACAACATCCATATCAGGGATATAGTGACCGGCATCATCCTTGAGCGTCTCCAGGTTATAGATAAACGCCGCATGACCTGATTGATTTACGCCCATAATCTGCTCTTTATATTGGGAAAATGATTTGGCCTGGGGCAAAAAAACCAGCTCCCAGGGAGTTTTACAAGATTCATCCCGTAAAAATTTGAGCAGAATGGTAGAAGTACAGGAATCATCTGTAATGATATCAAGTTTTTTTACTTTTAGGCTATTGGCCAGCAGAATGGTCTGGAGCAAAACGGCGGCATCCCGATAATAATGTCGCTCCAGAACCCCGGTTATATTTTCCCCCGGATGCTGACACCTGCCGGGTTCAACCAGGCCATAGGCTTCCGGTTCGTCATTCAAGCCCAGAAATACCACCGGCATCTTCTGCTTGAAAAAGGTTCTGCCGATGGTTTTGGTGGCATTATCGTCACAGGTGATAATCACATCCGGCTGAAATAGCTTGATTTTCTCCAGACATATTTTTACCTGCTGGTCCAGCCACTCCTGAGCCTGATGTTTCTTGCTGTCAAGAAAATAACTGCCAAAAGTAATCTCCACCCCGCTCAGGGCTTTTTTGATCCCCTGTTCTTCATCCTGTTGCCAGAAATAATCAGGATGATAGCTGTAAACGATAAAAACCCGCTGGCCAGCGGCAGCCATAGCGGGCATCAGGATCAGCAAGACAAGACAAAGCATCCGGATATAAAATTTATTTGCCATCACAGGGACTTTACGGCCTCCAAAGCCTCATAATAATGTGGATGTTCCTTTACTTCCGGACAGATTTCCACATACCTGATGACATTTTGTTTATCAAGCAGGAAGATAGCCCGAGTCAAGAGCATCATTTCTTTAATCATGACCCCGTAGGCATAGCCAAATGAACGATATTTATAGTCGGAAAGGACCTGCACCCGATTAATATTTTTGGCACCGCAAAAACGGCTCTGGGCAAATGGCAGATCCATACTGATGGTCAGCACAACAACATCTTTTGGCAATTGTTCCACTTCCTGGTTAAAACGCTGGGTCTGCAACTCGCAGATGGGAGTATCCAGGGAAGGAACAACGCTGATTAGTTTATTTTTACCCCGGAAATTATTCAGAGAAACCGGATTGAAATCACCATCGACGACCTTGAAATCAGGAGCATGATCCCCAACTTTCAACTCCGGACCCAACAGGGTCACCGGGTTTCCACCCATGGTCACTAAACCGTTTTTTTCCATCATAGCCATCACCTCCACCAATTCCCTTTAATTATTCGTGATTTATTATCAACCATAATTTTTCGACTAACGCGGGCTTAACGCCCGCGACCCAAATTAAGGTATCAGGGTGTTCCGGCATGGCTCTCGCTCATTCTCGCGGCACATCGTGTGCCGCGCCGAGGTGTGTGCCGCGAATCACCGTCGTGGTGATTCGTTCGGCACCCAATGCCGCTATGAGCCAAGCCCGAACATCCTGAATGT
>DQWO01000325.1 GCA_011042595.1 Pseudomonadota bacterium | reverse complement strand
GCAACATAACAGTGAAGATGTTCCGGACTATATGCCGGGTTAATAGTACGCAGACGGGCTTGGGAAATGCCGCTGCGAATCATTGAAGAATCGGAATATATAGGAGCCCCATCTTTCAAGGCGCAGAGACCGGCAGTAATAGGATCACCGGAAAATCTCAGGTTGTCAACAAGGGAAAAATCCGCAGTCGTGTGAATCAGGCGCCGGGCAATAACCCTTTCCCGAGGAGAAAAATGGGGGGTTGTCCCCATCTCCTGTTCAATCCGGCGAAAGCTTTCCCGCTCAATCTCCGGACCGCTCATCTCCCATTCTATTTTTTCAAGAAGGGAATGGTCAAAATCAGACTTCATACAGTACTCCGCTATAAACAGAGGAAGCTTTCATCTAGCCCCCATCATCTTTCAGGTTTACGTTTGGCAATAATCAACGACAGATAGGTATCCGGTACCTGGGCTATGGCATCGATCCCGGACACCATCATTTCATCATCAAGGCCCACCCGGCTGGCATAGATACATTCACCGACAAAGCCACTTTCCCTTAACCTGGCCAGAATTTCCTGGCGATGATGATAGGTTTTCAACAGAACCAGCGTATCCGCATTTTCAAATTGCGAATCACGGGTACTTTCCCGGGTCCAGGCTGGAATCAATCCCAGGGTTGCCTGGTCTTCCACCAATGGCAGATTGTTTCGAGCCGCCACTGCCTGAAATGAAGTAATACCGGGAATTGTTTCCACCTCAACCTCCGGCAATAATTCCTGTACCTGGCGCAGAAGATAGGTATAGGTACTGTAAATCAATGGATCGCCGATGGTCACAAACGCACAGTCTTTTCCCTGCTGCAAGACATCAACGACCTGTTTCGCATTGTCGGACCATGCCTGTCGCCGATCTTCCATGTCCCGGGCCATAGAAAACACCAAAGTCACCCGCTCGGCTTTACAACCAGCCACCGCATTGACCACTGACCCCGAAACACAATCATGACTGCGGGCTCCGGTGGCCGCAAAAACCACCTGCACCTGACAGAGCACTTCAACAGCGCGCAAAGTCAGGAGCCCCGGATCACCCGGCCCAACACCTATCCCATAAAATTTGCCGATTTTCACAAGTTTCCCTTCATTGTTCTGATTCAGGCTGCTGCAAGCATAAAAAAATCCCGAAGTCCAATAAAAGACTTCGGGATTTCCCATTATTTACCCCGATATCCACCACAAGTCGAATTCCCCTTCCCGACTTTACGGCCATTATCACAGCAGGTCTTCTGACTCCCGGTTCATCCTACTGGCAATGCCTTCCCGGTTCTACCCAGTGGCGTGACTATTGCGTTCGTCCCCGGTTACAGCGGTGGGCCCGTCTCCGATTTTCACGGAGTTCCCTTTTTAATCCTCTTCGAAACTGCGATTCTATATGAATGTACTACCTATAATGACTCCAAGATTTTTGTCAAGATTTTTCGTTCCGGACATCAGTAGTGACCATCATGTCTTTTTGTGCCGTGTGAATGTTGTTAACCAAACACCTCTACCTTATACCTCCATTTTAAGAAAGCTACCATATTTTGTTTTATTTGTAGGTGGTTGAGCACTGACACGTATTTAACGGAAAAAAATAGTCCTCCACTTAATTACACCCTAACTGCCAACCAAAAATGAAACTACCGGAGGACTAGATACAGGGAGTTTCACTTTAGATACTACTTTTCTCTTGACATGATGAAAGTTATGTAATTAATAAAATGATTCATACATAGATAAAAATTATTCAGGCGCTCAGTTTTGAGCACAATAGGGAACCCCGTGAAATTCGGGGACGGGCCCGCCGCTGTAATCGGGGACGAACACTGTTACATGCCACTGTCCTGCCAAAGCGGGATGGGAAGGCGCAGTCAGTAGGATAATCCGAGAGTCAGAAGACCTTCCTGGATAAAAGGCGAATCCTTCACGGACAGAAGCCGCCTTATAAAGATTTTGAGGATAAAAAAGGGAATCCCCGAATCGAAATATTTCGTTTCGGGGTTTTTTTGCCCCGGGCCATGAAAGGAGGTGTTAATAATCCCGATGTTTTAAACCACGTGGCCGGTGATATAACCCGGAAAATCCCATCATATTAAACTTCTGGTTATAAATCATCGCAAAATTCCCATTCAAATTTCAGGAGGTTCAAATTATGAAACATTTTATTTCGCTCTTTATTATCTTGATTTTGTCACTGGTTATGATTACATCATCATTTGCCATGAATCAAAAATCAGACAAAAAAGCCATTGTCCTGGCAGGTTTTGGCACTAGCTATCCCTCAGCCCTGGTGGCCATCACCAATATCCAGGACACCGTACAAAAAGCATTTCCCGAAATCAAAGTCAAGGTAGCCTTTACCTCCAATATTATCCGAAAAATCTGGCATAAAAGGCAGAATGACCAGAAATTTCTGTCAGAAAACCCAAACATTCCCAAAGATATTCTCTACGTCAAAGGACCCTTGGCCACTATTGCCGACTTGCAGGATGAAGGTTATAACATTATCATTGTCCAACCCACCCATATTTACTTTGGCGAGGAATACAATGATCTGACCTCATATGTTAACGCACTGAATTCCATCAAAACTATTAAGGCCAAGTTCATGCCTTTCAAAAAACTGGTGATTGGCAGGCCACTGCTGGGAAAATCCGGTATTGAGCATGATTATCATGAAGACCTGGTCCCGGCAGCCAGGGCATTTGCTGCCGATGTGGCCTTGGCAAAAAAGAACAATGCCGCTCTGGTTTACATGGGACATGGCAATGAATATTACAGTACCGGAGCCTACACCGAATTCCAACAGACACTGCGGAAGATGTATCCAAAAACAAACATTTTTGTCGGTACCGTAGAAGGATACCCGTCCCTTGGTAATGTGGTGGATGGCTTGCTGCATACAAAAGTCAAAAAGATTGTCCTGAAACCTTTTATGATTGTTGCCGGTGACCATGCTAATAATGATATGGCCGGTGATGAAGATGATTCATGGAAGATGGTTATTCAGGACAAAGGAATAAAGGTTATTCCAGTAACCAAAGGTATTGGCGAGAATCCGGCCATTGCCGCTATTTATGTAAACCACATCAAAGATGTTGCCAAGGATAATGATATTGAACTGTAGGTTACCTTGAAAAATGAGAATTTCTCAAAAAAACCCATGATGATATTTTTAGAAAGGTTTAGCTCCTATCAAGGAGCTAAACCTTTTTTCATAACAACCAGCGGTTACCAAAATTTTAACCGGAGAGATATTCACCCTTGAATATTTCTTCAGATAATTTAATTTCCCTCCCGTCGGTGACACCAATTTCACCTTGTCATACACAACATAAGATTTCATGAAGGCATGGGAACAAACAGGCTTGGCTTTTCGGTGAGTATGATATCATTTTCCTCAATTAAATGAATGCCGACAAGCCTACTTCGAAGGTCGGCAAAATCAAAAGCACCACTCCCTAAGATGGCCAAGGGGATAGAAGCTGATTGGGGTTGTTTGACAAAAATCAGGTGGGAACAAAGATCAAAAAAATGATAATCAAGCGCCGGCGGGAACAAGAAATTCATAAAGTTTAGCTTTATATTTTGCGTCTATCTCGCTAAATTTCAAACCTATTCTTATTTGATTCTTATCGTTAAGTATTTTTTTCACCGTCCCTTCAAGATTAATTTCACCTGCCAATCCAGGAAGGCAAAAGGAAAGATCAACCTGCTGATCAACATCCATGGGCTTAGAAATACCTTCCATCTCGCTGATTTCAATGGCAACCTGACAACCTCCCTTACTTAAATCAATAATCCGGGAATTAAACGTCATCTCACCAAGCTTGAGATGACTGGGAAGATAACAATCAACTCTTTTATGATTGCGTAAATTATGATCTTCTATCGTGGCAGGATACTTAATAAATAAAAGAGCCGCGGGGACTTTCACCACACTGATAATTTCAGTTTGAAAGCCATAAACACTGCCACGATGTAAGAATCTGATAACAACCACTTTTCCAGGAACAAAAATGACCTTAGCATCATCCGCAACTGGTTGCCGGATAATCATATACTGTCCCGGATCAATCCCCACCAGAACACTTTTAAAACGATCCGGCATTTTCTCAAGCTGGACCTGCAATGGGGTGCCTAATTCAATTTCATTCATTGATCAATATCCGTTTTAAACCAGCGTTGTCCTCCTCAACCAGGAGAACAACGCTGGTTTGATCCTTCAAAATCATCCCGGCAGCGGACAGGCACAAGGATTGCTAATCCTTGCAGCCAGATTATCAGCCATCTGCCGCAAGGCTTCAGTCACTTCTGTATTCGGAGCTCCATGGCCGACAACTTCCGGCTGAATGATCTCTGCTTTCATATCCTTCAGGTAAGATTCCATTTTTGGCAGAACACTGACATTCCAGCTGTTCTGGGTAAAAACACCTACGGGATAGCCGTTCTTTTTCTTGTCTTTAAACAGCATCAGATAATATTCCAGTTTGGGATAGATATTAGCATCATAGGTAGGCGCCCCGAAAACAATCCCGCCGGCATTCAGCATTTCGCCGAGAATCGCCCCTGACTCGGCACTGGCTGCATCAAAATATTTAACTTCAATGTCCTTTTCTTCCAGGCGCCGGCGAACTATCTCTCCCATCTTATGGGTATTGCCCCACATGGAACCAACAATCATTACTACCTTTGCTTGTTTCTCATTTTTTGCCCATTCCTGGTAACGGCTGATAATTGCCATGGGATTCTGCCGGTAAACCGGCCCGTGTGATGGACATAAAATATCGATACCCATCCCCCCTTTCACCCATTTATCAATAGCCTTGACCACATGCTGCAAATAAGACGCGACGATAGTCCCCAGATAACGCTTTGCTTCTGGCCAGTAAGCTTCCAGATCCATCTCATCATCAAAAAGAGCATCATCAACTGCCCCGTAGCCGCCAAAAGCATCACAGGAAAAGAGTACTTTATCTTCGGCCAGGTAGGTAAACATG
>DQWO01000005.1 GCA_011042595.1 Pseudomonadota bacterium | reverse complement strand
CAGCTGTGAGGTGCCCGCCGCGAATCACCGTCGTGGTGATTCGTTCGGCGGTCAATGCCGCTATGAGCCAAGCCCGAACAGCTTGACAATGTATCCTGAAAGTCCAACTCAGAAAGTTGAGCTCTTAGCTTTCTGCACTCAGCTTAACCAGCTATTTCTCCAATGTTTTACTGAAAGCTGACGGCTGATCGCTGAAAGCGTTCATCAGGAAATGAATATTTACTGATGAACACTACTTGATAAACACCCTTTTCTCTGGAGAAAGAGGACTCTCATTATGCCTGGCCGAAGCATCCAGGGCTGAAATACGATAGACATAATGTCTATTTGGCATTACCTGAACATCCAGATAATCGGTTGTCGTTGGGGGTACTTCAAGAACATAAGATCTGCCACTTTCCACCTCATACTTATGAATTCGATATATCTGCAGATCCGGTTCCTGGTTTGCCTGCCACGCCAGTTGCACCCCTCCCTGGAAAGGAAAAGCGGTAAATTCAGCTACCGGTGCTGGCGGGGTATAATCTCCCGGGACAACGGATATAGGAATTGATCGGCGACTTTCCCAGGGAGTGCCCTGAAAAATTGAAATGGCGGTAATTGCATATCGATATGATTGCCAATCCTTCAAGCCCACATCCACATAAGAAAGATCGGTTATCACCTCAGGAGTTATTAATTGCCATTTCTGACTGGCATCCTGCCGATATACCCGGTAGCCATATACCTTGACCTGTTCCCCGGTAGACTTATCAGGAAGGGGTTTTTTCCAATTCAAAGTAACAATGGCAGCACCGGGCTCACAAGTAAGCGGCTTTGGGGGATCAAGGGGTTCATAACCATACACTTTAATTTTATTGGAAGCTTTACTCTGCCAGCCATGGTTATTGCGCGACACCACCTTAATTGCCTGCAATAAATCCCGAGGAATAAGCGGTAAAGGATAATAAACCATGCCACTTTCAATATATCCCTGTTTTGGCCGGGGAAAATTGACTTCTGCCAACAGGTCAAATCCCTCATCACAGAAAACACACCCTTCGTCTCCCTGCTTCAAGGTCTTGGAAAAAATGCTGAAACCTTTTAATTCTGCCGGTCGACTGCCATCGGTGTTTTCAGCTGGAATACTCCAAACCAAGTAGCGAGCTCCGGGACGAATATCAATTTTCAGATCGGTAATTGCCCGGGGAACCACCAGACGGGGCGGTACGGGATCAGCCTTTTTACCACAGGCAGCAAGACCAATAAAAACCGCCATCAGTAACAGCCATAATGTTCTGTTTTTACCCAATGTTCACCCCCTAATCTGCATCCTGCCACTGTCGTTTCAACCGATCAAGCTGCTGCACTACCTGTTGTGTAGCTGTTCCACCATAGATATTCTTGCTACGAACCGCATCTTCCGCTGAAAGTAGAGAGATTACCTGCTCATCAAAATAGTCAGAAAACCGTTTCCAGTCATCAAATGACATATCCTTAAATTGAAGTCCCTTTTCAAGACAGTAGGCAACAATATTGCCAACTATTTCATGGGCCTGACGAAATGGCAGCCCCCGTCGAACAAGGTAGTCGGCAATTTCCGTGGCAGTCGAAAAACCATATTCCGCCTGTGTAGCCATACTCTGGCGGTTTACAGTCATAGACCTTACCAATGGTGCCATAATCGCCAGTGAGCCTTTCACCGTATCAAGACAATCAAAAAGCGGCTCCTTATCTTCCTGCATATCTTTATTATAGGCCAGTGGCAGTGATTTCATCGTTATCAGAAGGCTGACCAGATCACCGATGACACGCCCGCATTTACCCCGAATCAACTCTGGCACATCAGGATTTTTTTTCTGGGGCATAATGCTGCTGCCGGTACAAAATGAATCCGCCAAAGTAATGAAGTTAAATTGTACCGACGACCACAAAACCAGTTCTTCACAAAAGCGAGACAAGTGCAGCATAATCAAAGCGCCTGAAAAAAGCGTTTCAATAACACCATCCCGATCACTGACCGCATCCATGCTATTGGCAGTCAGACCGGCAAACCCCAGCTCGTCCGCGACCATTTGCCGATCAATGGAAAAGCTGGTACCCGCCAAAGCCCCAGAACCAAGAGGCATAATATCAGCCTGCTTTTCAGTATCTTCCAGGCGCTGATAATCACGTGAAAACATTTCCACATAGGCCAGCAGGTGATGAGCAAAAAGCACCGGCTGAGCTTGCTGTAAATGGGTAAAGCCAGGCATTACCACGTCTTTTGTGTCCTCAGCCTGAGTAATCAAAGCATTTATCAACCCTTTGAGCAGGCTTTTAATCCCGGATATTTCCTTTTTCAGATAAAGGCGGATATCCAGGGCCACCTGGTCATTTCGACTGCGGGCCGTATGAAGCTTGCCGGCAATTCCTGCCCCGATCAAATCAGACAGGCGGGATTCAATATTCATATGAATGTCTTCCAGGGGTACGGAAAAAACAAATTCTCCTTTTTCAATCTCCTCACGAATAGCCTGCAATCCGGAAATGATCTGGTCAGCATCCCCGGAATCTATAATCCCACAGGAAGACAACATGTGACAATGAGCTATACTTCCCTGAATGTCTTCGTTATATAGCCGTTGATCAAAGCCAATAGATGCCGTAAATTCTTCTACCAACTTATCCGTTCGTTCGCTAAATCGTCCACCCCATGGTTTTTGCGTACTCACAATCGACCTCGTAAAAATGTTTTGGCTTTCAACTGCAATCTGTAAGGTTGCTTGAAATTAAGCTCTCCGCTGCCGGGGGCCAAAAATAGCTGTGCCCACCCGAACATAGGTAGCGCCCTCTTCCACCGCCACCGGATAATCATGAGACATTCCCATGGACAGGTGACAAAAAACTGCGGGATCAACCAATCCCCGGGCAATAATATCATCCCGCAGTTCACGCAACTGCTTATAATAGCAGCGACTTTCCTCCGGGTCAACAACATAAGGCGGAATTGTCATTAGCCCTTGAATTTTTAACCGGTGGAAACTTGCAACCTTTTCCAAGAAAACTGGTAACGCTGCTGGATCTATGCCTGATTTTGTCGCTTCATCACCCAATTTAACCTGAAGCAATGCCGGGATGACCATCTGCTCCCGCTCCGCCTTTTTCTCCATTTCCCTAGCCAGTGGCAACGAATCAAGGCAATGGAAAAGATAGAATCCCGGATTCCAGTAACGAACTTTATTCCGCTGTAAATGACCAATAAAATGCCAACGTATATCTTCATATGAGGAGGTTCGTGATACCTTGCTGATCGCATCCTGCATATAATTCTCACCAAAATCATGGATACCTGATTCATAGGCCGGCTGGATTTCTTCCCAGGAAAAGGTTTTTGAAACCGCTATCAGATTCACTCCAGCAGGATCTCTTCCCACCCGCTGACAAGCAGCAACTATCTGCTTTTGAACCGCTCTAATCCGCTCAGCAATGCTTTTTCCTGTTACCTGTTCATCATTCACTTGTATTTACTCCGACAATCCCCAAATCAAGCAAATCTGTCAATACCCGATGAAGAGGAAGCCCGATCACCGTCGAATGGGCACCTTCAACTGCGGTTACAAAAGCACCACCAATCCCCTGCAAAGCATAGGAACCGGCTTTATCCATCGGTTCCCCGGTCGCTACATAAGCTGATATCATCTCTACAGACAAAGGAAGCATCAGCACACCGGCCTGTTCGAGCCGGGTCAGAAAAACCTCTTTCCGCCGATTAACCAGGGCATAGGCAGTCATAACTACATGCCGCCGGCCGGCGATGGAGCTTAGCATGGCACAAGCATCATGGGCATTTTCCGGCTTCCCCAAAACCATACCATCCTCCTGCACCACAATGGTATCAGCACCCAGCACCCAGGATTTTGTATATTGGTCAGCCACCGCATTGGCTTTATCTCCTGCCAGACGACAAACAAAATCAGCTGGGGTTTCTCCCGCCGCAGCCTCCTCTTGAACTTCAGCCTGAACAATACTGAACTCAAGCCCAAGATTTCGTAGTAAGTCTCGCCGTCGTGGAGATGCAGAAGCCAGAATTAAAGGCTGATATTGTACCAATAATGTTTTAGACCCGGAATCAGATTGCATAGATTAATTCAACTTTCTGACTTGCATTACCAGGGATACATTACAGGATGTTCGGGCTTGGCTCATAGCGGTATTGGCCGCCGGACGAATCACCGTGATGGTGATTCGCGGCGGACGCCTCGGAAGCCGGCCATGGACGGCCGGCGAGAATGAGCGAGAGCCATGCCGGAACATCTCTGGAAATTTTTTCAGCTTCCAGTAGTTGGCTTTTGCTTGTTAATACCTGTACTTAGATAGAAATAAAGAACGATTCCCAGAGCAAAAGCCCCCAGGCTGATCCATTGGGAAGTGGATAACAACCAAAATCCTCCCCGTGGATCTCCGCGAAAAAACTCAATGATAAAACGGCCGGTCGGGTAAAGCAGAAGATAGAGAACTGCCAGTTGGCCAATAAAAGACTGTTGGCGCCGTTTCAACACCAGCACCATAAAAATAATCCCGTTGACCGCCGCATGATACATTTGCGTTGGATGCAAGGGAACATGCAAGGGTGCAAGGCTTTGAGGATCAATGAATTGTATGGCAAAAGGCAGAGTGCACGAAGCGCCATAGCAACAACCGGCTGCCAAACAACCAAAACGGCCGACAGCCTGGGCCAGCACCAGCGCCGGTGCGGCAATATCAGCAATAAGCCAAATAGAAAGGTGATAAGAACGCAAACGGAAATAAACCGCTGACACCGCCGCTATAAAGCCACCATAAAACACCAGACCGCCACGCCAGATATATAAAATTTCCAGCGGGTGTAAACGGTAATAAGAAAGATTAATCAATACATAAAGCAGACGGGCCCCAAGAATAGCAAATAGCAGGGCATAGAAAAAAAGATCATAAATGATTTCCGCGTCCAGACCCTCACTCTTACCAGCCCTCACCGCGTAGATCATCGCCAGCAAAAAACCGGCAGCCACCATTACCCCGTAAGT
>DQWO01000173.1 GCA_011042595.1 Pseudomonadota bacterium | reverse complement strand
GGGTAGCAAGAGATTATTGGAATACCGGCCTGATGCCCATAGTCTTTCTTTTTTCAGCCATGGTCTCAGGTATTTCCATGATGATCCTGTTAATCATGATTCGTGATCGCTTCTTTACTGAAAGTCATGAAATTAATTATGATCTTATTCACACCTTGGCGAAAATTCTAGGTTGGTTGCTGGTGGTTGATCTTTTTCTGGTCTTTTGTGATTACAGCGTCCTGCTTTATTCAAAACTGGAAGGACAGGAAGTTGCCCATTTCATGCTGTTTGGCAGAATGTTCTTTGGTTTTGTGATTTTGGAAAATCTCATCGGCAAGGTTATACCCTTAATTATTGTCATGGTTCCAAAATTTCGTGAGAGTAACTTTTTACTGATTTTAGCTGCCATTATGAACATGATTGGCATCCTGGCGATGCGTATTGTTACCGTTTATGGTGGGCAGGCTTTACCCTTGATGTAGCTTGGTGTAGGAGTGATCCGTGAAAGTTGATAGAAGAAAGTTTATCCAACTAGGAGCCTGGAGCGGTGCATCTCTGGTATTGCCGGATCGTTTGAAACTGGCTGAGAAGCGGCGTAAACCATGGAATGAACAATCGGCTAAAGTGACGCGGAAGCATCGTAATCCTCGGCCGACAACCTGCTCACTTTGTGACAATCATTGCGGTTTAATAACCTACCGTGAAGGTGATCGGGTGGAGATGCTTCTAGGGAATAAGGAACATCCGGTTGCCGGAGGTAAATTATGTGCCAAGGCTTATGGGCAACTTGATCGACTGTATGACCCTGATCGTTTATTGAAGCCTTTAAAGCGTGTGGGACAGCGGGGTGCCGGAAAATGGCAGGAAATATCCTGGAATGAAGCGTATGAAGTTTTAAACCGGAAGTTGTCCCCGGTTTATGCCAATCAGGGAAGAAATTTTGCTTTTATCAATGGGCGGGATGAATTATTGACAAGGCCTTTTCTATCACTTTTCCCCCGTGCTACGCTGGTTGAATCTGATGATCAATTACTCATGCAGCGTTTCCGGGAAAAGATTTATGGTAGTTCTATCTGTTTTCGTAATTATCGTGAATGTCGCTATCTGTTGAATTTTGCTGATGATCCCTTTCGTTCTGGTGATGCCTTTGTGACCGAGGTGCAGTCATTGGTAGAGGGTTTGAATAGTAACGGCCTGAAGATGGTAACCGTGGCCTCGCGTTTGTCACAAACCGGGGGGAAAAGCGATGCCTGGCATCCGGTACATCCGCGTCATTATGGTGATGTGGCCAAAGCAATCGCCCACGTCATGGTTGCTAACAGGTGGTATGATAAGAAATTGATCGCTCAGTTGGGGATTGATATTGCGGACCTGAAGGCTTATCTGTCCTCTTTTTCTCCTGTATCTGTTGCCAAAAATACCGGTCTTTCGGTTAAAGTTTTTAGTGAGATTGCCCAGGAACTCAGTCATCGTCAGCCGACAATGGTTATTTTTGGCGATGAGGTTTTTCAGACTGAAAATGGCTGGGAAAATGCTTGTGCCATCGAAATGTTAAATGTTTTATGTGGGGCTTTATCTGCTGAGGGAAGTTTAAAATATGATGATCCTTCAGCTATAGCTGGAACGACCAGCAAACATTTGACTGATAATTCTGTCGCTTCCGGATGGTTTTTTCAAAAACTCAAAGAGAACAATGAAGCCCAGGTGTTGATATCGTATCAGGCAAATCCGGTATTTGATACCTATGACGGAGAATGGCCAAAATCACTGCTGAAGGATGAGTTACAGGTTTCGTTTTATGCCGCCTTTGATACCTATATCACTGAAACCTCACAATATGCTGATTTAATTTTACCCATGGCGACGGAACTCGAAACCTGGGGCTTGTTCAGCCGTCGATTGAACCAGCACCAGCAATGCCTATCCCTGCGGCAACCGGTTTCCAGGCCGGTTGATGAAATTCTCTTGTTGCGGCAGGCAAAAGTAAAGAAACTGCAGCTTTTTAATCCTTCATTAGCGCCGGTTGAGAGTGGCCGGGAATTCAATCAGGTTGTCCTTGATCTGGGGCGGGAGTTGATTGGAAATCCTGCTTCAGGCCCATTTATTCATCAGAAGGTGGAAGGCTATCTTGAAGCTTTGGTGGCTAAGATTCCTGCTTTGGTGGTTTCAGGAGGTCTGAGCTATCTTAAAAAAGTAGGTTTTTTTGTCTTTACTGATGAGGGGAAGGAAATACAGCCGGTTAGTTTTCAGATAAAAGACTTAGGAAACACGCAGCCTTATTCGCCTGAAAGTTATACAGACACCGGTTTTTATCTGGTTCCATTTGCTTGGCATGTTCTCGATTCTCAAACAGCAAACAGTAAATACCTGGCCGAGCTGCGGCACGAAAATCCCGTTTGGATACATCCATCACGAGCAAAGAAATTAGGAATCGGAGAAGGTGACAAGGTAAAGATAAGAACAAATTCTGGAGATAAAGTTGTTCGTGCCTGGATTACGGAAGCGATCCATCCCCAATGTGCTGCTATTGCTACCGGACATGGTCATTCTAAAGTAGGACGGGTGGCTACGGCTGAAGCCATAGCTGATCATGATCCGATGACCAAATCGTTGTTGAGTCGTAAGGCTTTATTCTATACGCCATTTACCCTCCGCCTGAACAGTTGGGATCAGAAAGAACCCATATGGTGGAAAAAACATGGAAATGGAACTCATATTAACTCTATTTTATCAGGCAAACAGAATAGAGATGTTTCAGGTATTACGTTGATTGAGCCGGTGGTTAAAATTATTAAAGCTTAAGTTGCTTGTATGCTTCTCAGATCGAGTAATATCCAGATGATATTCACTCAGGGGGAATATAGATGAAACTAGATTTTTCCTTTTTCAAATATCTGCCTATATGGTTGAAAACGAGTTTGGTGTTGTTGGTGTTGGTGGGGTCGACTGTTGGTTTTTTCTACATTGCCAGAATATCCAACACAGATGAAACTTTGTGCCAATCATGTCACCCAGTCATTTATCGCCAGTGGCATGAATCGAAGTTTCATCCTCAGAAGGTGACTTGCTATGAATGCCACAGTCAGCATCGGGGTCCATTTCCTGAATCTGATGATAGCATGATTAATCATTATCGCAGTTTGATTATACCGGAAAAATTTAAGGCAGATAAACAAAGACTGAATGAAAATTGTCTTCAGTGCCATGGAGATATTCCCCAGTTAAAAGAAGTGAAAGAGACCAAAATTGTCAAAATATCACATAAAAAGCACTTTAAAGCTGATAAGGTAAAGATTGATAATTGTTTGGTTTGTCACTTTTCCATAACCCATGATAAATTCTCTGTCGAAACAAATCGACCACGAATGCACGGTTGTTTTGCCGGTGAATGCCATAAGGCTGATCGCAAAGATGATAAGTGTGAATTATGCCATTTTGTAAAATTGGTTGAGACAGAAAAAACACTTGAAAAAACGAGTGCCAGATAGTAAACAAAATAGGGCTATGTTTATTGCTGGCCCTATTTTTACTATAATACTATGACAGCTTACGTTAACTGATAATAACTCACCATAATAGCCAGGCTAGATGTCAACTGGTGATAGATGATTCCGGCAGCATTACTTAAGGATCTGCGTGTACTCGACCTTTCCCGACTCTTGCCGGGACCGTTCTGTTCTATGATCCTGGCAGATCATGGTGCCCGGGTTTTAAAACTTGAAGCTCCGGGGGAAGGTGATTATATTCGCTCCTGGGAACCCAGAGTTGACAATTACAGTGCCTTGTTTCTTGCCGTTAACCGGAATAAAAAATCTCTGACCCTGGATTTGAAAACTGAACTGGGTCAAGAGATTTTTTTTCGCCTGGTGCGGGAGCATGATGTGGTGCTGGAAAGTTTCCGTCCCGGGGTCATGAGCAGGCTGGGGATAGATTATCACCGGGCCAAAGAAGTCAACGAAAAAATAATTTATTGTTCCATTACCGGCTATGGTCAGTTTGGACCGGAAGCGCAAAAAGCGGGACATGATCTTAATTATCTGGCTGAGACTGGTGTTCTGCATACCAGCGGTTGTGGGGATGGCCAGCCGGCGGTTCCCGGCATCCAGGTAGCAGATATTGGTGGCGGGGCGTTGTACGCGGTAAATGCCATTCTCATGGCATATATTGCTGTTCAGCGTGGCGAGACCGGCGCTCACCTTGATATATCCATGACAGACGGTCTGGTTTCCATGTTTTCCCTGTTGTCGGCCTATTTTTTTGCCCAGGGACGCGACCCCGGTCCCAACGAAACTACTTTTAATGGTGGACGGGCTGATTATCAGATTTATGAGACCAGTGATAATCATTACATGGCTCTGGGAGCCCTGGAAGAAAAATTCTGGCGTAATTTCTGTGAAGCTATTGATCGACCTGATTTGATTGGTCGCCAAAAGGGTGATGAAAAGGCTCAGGGGCAGTTGACCCAGGAGCTGAAAGACATTTTTTCTCGGTACTCCAGGAGAGAATGGGAATTGCTGCTAGACGGTAAAAATACCTGTTGTGAGCCAGTGGTTAGTTTCGGGGAAGTGACCGCTAATGAACATTTTAGGATCCGGGAGATGTTCTATGATCTTGACTTGCCTGATGGTGGCAGTATCCGGCAGTTGAACTCTGCTGTTATGGTTGATGGGAAGAAACGTATGGATCATACTCTACCTCCAGGATTGGGAGAACATACCGAAGAGATATTACTCTCTTTAGGGTATTCGGCTGATAAAATTGGGCTCTTTCGGCAGCAGAAAATTGTTTGAAAAAATACATGGGGGCAAATGATATGAAGGAAGTCGTTATTGTCAGTGCCGTTCGAACCGCCATCGGCAATTTCCAGGGTGGGCTGTCCTCTTTCAGCGCCACGGATTTAGGTGGTTTGGTCATTGAAGAATCTATCCGGCGAGCTGGTATTGAAAAGAATCAGGTAGATGAAGTTATCATGGGAAATGTCGTTCCCATTGGTTTGGGTCAGAATCCCGGTCGTCAGGCGATGATAAAAGCCGGATTGCCCATGGAGGGTGG
>DQWO01000117.1 GCA_011042595.1 Pseudomonadota bacterium | reverse complement strand
TCCGTGATTTAAAACGGCCAGTTGAAAAGAATGTTTTTGGAGTTGGTGCTTTAGGTATTCAAGGTCTGGTTTTCCGGTTGGCGTCGCCGGAATAATATCAAGGGTGATGCGGCCTTCCTGCTCCAGGTAACGCAAGGGACGAATAACCGAATTATGTTCCATTGCCGTGGTCAGAACCCGGTCTCCAGGCTGCACCAAGCCGAATATTGCCAGGTTCAGGGCTTCGGTAACGTTTTTGGTGAAGATTATCCGGCTGGAATCGCTGATATTGAAAAGTCTGGCGGCCTGTTCCCGGGCCTGGAAAACCAGGCGGCCGGCGTCAGCTGCCGGTCGATGGCTGGAACGGCCGGGACTGGCACCAACGGCAGTGGCGCAGTGATTCATTGCCGCCAGCACTTCAGGGGGTTTTGGAAACGAGGTGGCGGCATTGTCCAGATAAATCATGGGACGACCACCCGGTCGGCTTCCAGCAGCAGGGAGGTGATTTCAAACATGTTGGACATCTGTCCCACTTCCAGCATGTCTTTCAGGTGATAGAAATCAAGGCAAGTGCCGCAGGAAAAAATGTTGCTGCCTTCCTGTTCGAGGGTCCTGATGGTTTCAATCTCTTCGGATCCGCTGGTGGTTAAATAAACTCCACTGTTGACAAAAATCAATTGCCGTGGACGGATGCTAAATTCCAGCAGGGTTTTCAAAAAAGCCTTCATCAGGATTTTTCCCAGTTTGTCATTTCCTTTTCCCATATACTGGTCGTTAATATAGACCACCAGTTTATTGTGTCCAGCTGACGTTGAAACTGGTCCAGAATCGGACTGCGTGCTAGGAATTGTACATGAAAATCCCTTGGCAATCTCCAGGTGAATAGTGCCCGAATCATCGTCATCGCGATTGACAATGCAGCCCTGGCTGCTGGCAAACCGGCTCACATTGACCGCTGAAGGTTCTGCATCCAGCACTACAGTGATGATTCCTTCTTCCAGCTGATCAAGGGCTTTTTTGGTTTCTATGACCGGTTGGGGACAGGCTTTCCCGCGCATATCCAGCTTGATGCTGTGTTTTTTCATGATGCTGTCCTTTTTATTGCTTTCTTATATTCGAGCGTTTGCTGCAATCTAAGCATGAATGCTAAACTTGAGGTTATACGGGAAAGGCTATTATTGCAAATAGAATATAGTGATTTAAACAGGTGTAACTATCGGTATAGTCAATGATTGTGCCAGGGTAACCGAGATCAGCTTGAAATGAATAACCACAGCCGCTTCAAGCCCTGATTCCATTGACTTGTGGCGGAAATACTGTTATACGACTGCAGATGCTAGTTTTAAGGAAGTGTCTCCGTCACTGGTGGGCGGCCTGGACTTCAAATCCAGTGTTTCTGGCTAGTACCCAGAAGGGTGGGTTCGATTCCCATACACTTCCGCCAATTTTCTGTCCAGCCACTATGTTGTTTGGTGATAGGAGTAGTACTCATGTTTGGTATTGGAATGCCTGAGTTAATTATTATTCTGGTTATCATCCTGATAATCTTTGGGACCGGAAAGCTGCCGGAAATTGGTGGTGCTTTGGGAAAAGGGATCCGTAACTTTAAAAAAGCATCAAATGAAAAGCCGGAAGAAATTGATGTTACTCCGGAAGCTGATGATAGCGGAGCTGAAACTCAAGAAAAATCTGATTCTTCCAACGGGTAGTGATTGTTGTCGGTTTACCTTGGTTTCGGTGCCAATCTCGGTGATCGTTACGGGCAGATAAAAAAAGCCCTGGCGCTGATTAATGCCCTTCCGGAAACAAAAATTATCAAACTGTCATCTCTTTATGAAACCGCACCGGTGGGGTATGCTGAGCAGGGAACCTTTTTCAATGGTGCCTGTGAGCTTGAAACAGCCCTTTCCCCGTTGGAACTGCTGAAGGCTTTGCACAGTATTGAAGATTCTCTAGGTCGGGTCAGGACTGTTCGTTGGGGACCCCGGACCATTGATCTTGACATCCTCTTCTATAATCATCTTATCCTGCATCAACATAATCTGATTATTCCCCATCCGGCCATTGCCGAGAGGGGTTTTGTCCTTTACCCTCTTTGCGAGATTGCGTCGCATTTTATCCATCCGGAAAAAGGATGTGATATTGCCGTGTTGCTGGAAAAATACCGGGAAAATGGCGGTGAAAAGGAATATCCGGTTGCCGAAATCATTTCAGGGGAAATTCAGTAGTTTTTATCCGGAAATAAAAAATGCGGATGAGTTCTTGACAATCAAATTAAAGCTGGTGGTATGAAATCTAACATTTAAAGAAAAATGGTATTCGGGAGGAAAGTGATGGAATTTTTTATTGATACGGCAAACCTTGAGGAAATCAGACGGGCCAGTGAGTATGGGTTGGTTGACGGAGTGACCACCAATCCCAGCCTGGTGGCTAAAGAAGGCCGTGACTTCGTTGAAATGATTGTGGAAATAAGCCGTTTAGTCCCCGGTCCCATAAGTGCGGAAGTCATATCTCTTGAAGCTGAAGGGATGATTGAAGAAGCCGTAAAACTGGCCGGCCTGGGCGACAATATTGTAATTAAAATACCAATGACTGTAGAAGGGCTAAAGGCGGTGAAGGTTCTTGCCGATAAGGGAATAAAGACCAATGTGACCTTGATTTTTTCACCCTTGCAGGCCCTGTTGGCGGCTAAAGCCGGAGCCTCATATGTCAGTCCATTTGTAGGACGGTTGGATGATATCGCCACTGATGGAATGGATCTGGTTCAGAGAATTGCCCTGATATTTGATAATTACGGCTACCAGACCAAAATCATTGTAGCCAGTATTCGCCACCCGCAGCATGTCCTGGCCGCAGCGGAAATGGGGGCTGATGTGGCAACCATTCCGTTTAAAGTCATGATGCAGCTGGCTAAGTATCAACTTACTGATATCGGCAGTGAGGGATTTATGGCTGATTGGCAGCAGTCAGGAAAATCTAAGTGATTGGGATGAATCTTTTCCATAGGATGAGGGTGAAAATGATGCAGCGTCTACTGGTAATCTTGATGTGTGGCTGCTTGTGCTTTGGTGTATCCTGCAAGATGCCTTTGGATGAACGTTCTGAGGTACAAAACTTGCAAAGTAAAATCTCCACCCTGGAACAGCAGTTGCAGGATCACGAGGTGAAGCAGAAGAGTCTGGAAATCCAATTGCAGGATTTGCAGTTGAAAGTTGATGGTATTCGTGATCTGGCGTTAAAGAACAGCCAGCATCTGGTTCGGTCAGCTGCTGGATCAGCTGAGAAAAAACGAAAAGTAAAATCCTCTGCTGTAACGCCGGCCAAAAAAACAGTGGCCGGCGGGAAGTCGCGTACGTTGCCTGCGGATAAGGCAATGATGACCTATCAGCAGGCTTTCGGGTATTATAAAAATGGCAACTTTGAAAAATCTATTGATCTGTTTCATGCTTTTATCCGGGCTTACCCGAAGCATGAAATGGTTAGTAATGCCCGATATTGGTTGGGAGAGGACTACTACTCACTATCGGAATTCGCCCAGGCCATTACTGAATTCAAACGTATTCTGGCGGATTATCCCAAAAGTAAGAAAGTGTCCGGCAGCCTGCTAAAAGTCGGCATGTCATATCAGGCCATTGGTTTTGATGGAAAAGCCAGGGGATTTTATCAACAATTGGTTGAACAGTTTCCAGATAGTAATAGCGCGGCGATTGCCAGAGATAAACTTAAAGAATTATAGACAATCCTGGCCGCCGCCAGCAAAACAGAAGGGAGCCCATGATGAAGATAGTCAAGATGCTGCTGCTGGCCAGTTTTTTTATGGTTGGTCTGTTTCCGGTGTGCCAGGTGAGTGCCAATGCTGATGATTCGATAAGCTCTGTTATCAGTGAGATTCGACAAAACGGGAAAAGTGAAGTCTATGTGGTCAAAAAGGGGGATACGCTCTGGGATTTATCTGAACATTTTTATCTGAGCCCCTGGCAGTGGCCTGACTTGTGGCGGAATAATCCTGAGATTATGGATCCTCACTGGATTTATCCTGGTAACAAATTGATTGTTTATCCCCGAAAGAAGAAATCCCAGGTTGAACCGGCCGCGAAACCGGTCAAGAAACCGGTTGTCGAGGTCAAGGAAGTTCCGGATACAGGAATGGTGGCTATTCCTCAGAAGAATAATTTCTGTCCCATTCTTTTTTCAGGACATGACGACAACTTCCCCCGGGTGACCGGAGGGACCGGCGAAAATGACTGGCTTGTAGATGGTGATCGTTTTTTTTATGATGACAAGACGGGGAATCTTGTTGCCGGTACTCAAGTTAAAGTTCTTCGTTATGTGGATAAAGTTTCCCTGCAAGGGAAAAAATATCATTTGTACCAGGAGATTGCCATTGCCAGGATCGATAATGGCAATGGTGATGGAAAGCTTCAGGGAGAACTCTTGAGTACTCAGTCTCCTGTAGGTCCTAATGATCGCTTGATACCATTCCAGGCTTTTCCGGAGAAGGTTAAACCACAGCCAGGTTTAAATTCTGTCAAGGTTAGTGTTCTGGTAATTGAGAAAGAACGTAAGCTGGCGGATTTTGGTTCATTTGTTGTTTTGGACCAGGGAAGCAATGCCGGGGTAAAAAATGGCAGCCTTTTTGCTGTTTATGATCGTGACAATCCCTTTTGGCGTAATCCCTCCAGTAAAATATATACCGACAAGTATGCTGATATTATGGTTACCCGGGTATTTTCTGATTATGCGGTCGGGATTGTGACCAATTTGCATCTACCATTCAGCTCCGGGGTCAGGCTGGCTGGTGAAAATGTTGATTATTCACAAATTTTGCCACAGTAAGTTGGGAGAAAACTGCTTGACATCCGTGAAGGAATAACTTATAAACGACATCCTCTGTTGACATACGGCTGTTTTGAAAAATTAGAATTTTTGTTTGAGTATAAGGCAGTAATCGGGCAAAAAGGCCATTTTTCAAGGAAGCCTTGGATGTAGTAGTATATCATTGATTGTATAAGGAGAGCGATTTTCATGTATGCTGTGGTTAAAACTGGCGGGAAGCAATATCGGGTGACTCCCGGAC
>DQWO01000338.1 GCA_011042595.1 Pseudomonadota bacterium | reverse complement strand
CAGGCGAAAATTATAACCGCAGGAATATATTTCATATTTTGAGGATTATAATTTGAGCCTAACGCAGTAATCGAGCAAAAAGGCCATTTTTCAAGGTAGTCTAAAAAAATCAATAATTTTTCTTGCACTTTGGTCGATGAGGATTAATATTAACAGTATCCATCCGGAAACGACCATTCCCGGATGGATACTTTCAGCGATCAGCAGTCAGCTTTCAGCAAAAATACAGTAAAACAAAACGGGAGGCAGTCATGAAAGCAGAAAAGCCGGAGAAAAGATTCATATTTTTAGGGGGGATTCCGGTATTTGATTACCTCATCAACCTGGACCTGGATGAAATATCCCGCATTACCGGCAACAAGGTAATCATCATCGACAAAAAAATCCTGCTGCCGGTGGGCACCGTTTTCAAGTGTACGATTACCAACCTGCCGGACCCTGTTTACATCAATCCCCTGGCCAATGTGGAGGTGCAGAATTTCAACGATGAGCTCTACTACGCCATGGAACTGGGTGGAAAACATCCGGAGCAGTACGACTGCACCCTGTGCACCAGTGATTTCACCTGTATTTATGATGACCTGAAACGCCTGTTCCCCAAACTGATCACCAGCGAAAATGAAGTGAAAGTCATCGAGGTTTCCCAGCCCGGGGAAATCCAGCTCGGCGGCAACAACCGCAACCTGATCGAGGCCATAAAAAGGCTTTACGACTCGCCGGAACTAACGGAAAAAGCCCGCCATATTGCCTTTGAACATCTCTTTTTCTTCGATGTCAAAAATCCAAAGTTCAAGCTGATCAGGGAGTTCTATCAGGACCACAACGTTGACATCGGCAACATGACTGAAATGCACGTGGACGATCTTATCCCCCGGACCAGTTATGTCCTGACCATCAGGAAGAATGAGGCGGAAGTTTTTGACCGGATTGTCCTTTCCAATCGCACCAACGAAGATATTATTTCGCCTAAACGGCTGACGGATCGTTATTTTAAGCTGGAATACAAGCTGCGCAAGGACAATGACTATGTGGAAACCCACCTGGTGATCAATTCCCTCACCAACCATGAAGAACTGCGGCTGATCGTCCGCATTCTGCGCACGGCATACGCCAGTGAGACCACCACCTATCTCTGCCCCACCGGAACTTTTCTCAAGTGCATTGACCGCTTGATTGAATCCCGTTATTACACAACCGAGAAAGAAAAGTTTTTCACCTCACGGCGGGACTTTCTCTACACCGAGCTCATTCCCTTTGTCCAGTATATCATCCTCAACACTGATGAACTGGCGATGATGGATAAAGTGGCGGAAAAGAAAGGTATTGATGTGACGGCAAGCATCATCGCCCGGCGGATGAACCAGGGGAAAAAAGGGGAAAACAGCA
Source organism: Pseudomonadota bacterium (assembly GCA_011042595.1). Classification (GTDB taxonomy): domain Bacteria; phylum Desulfobacterota; class Anaeroferrophillalia; order Anaeroferrophillales; family Anaeroferrophillaceae; genus DQWO01. The sequence goes on along the minus strand of DQWO01000338.1, from coordinate 3,685 downwards.
AAGGAGGTCGCATCCTGTTAACCAGCGGCAATAAAGGCGCTCGGTTTACCGAACTTGTAACCCCGGAACGGGCCCGCCTCTACTGGCGAAAAGCAAACATGCCGGAAAACAAATTGTTCAAATTCCGTTTTGCCGATCGGCGGATTCTCTGCGGCGACGACCACGTTATCAACCTCTCGAGCACTCTGGGAGCCGGAGACACCTTTACCGGCATCTTTATCGGCCTGAAAGCCCTGCGCTGGGATGCCGGCCACGCCCTGCGGGCGGCCACCCTGGGAGCCCAGCATTTCATCCAGAACCGCAAGCGGCCGAAAATGCGGAATATCATTGATACCGATGAGAACCATATCCTCATGGGGACGGAAACCTACCTCCGGGATATAATCTCCCACCATATCAGTGAGAGCGGCGATCCCACCCGCTACGGCACCATAGCCGACGTGGTGATCACCATCAACACCTCCCAGATCCAGCATCCTTTCCAAGAAATTCTTAGTCTGGCGGAAAAAGTGGTGGCTATTAAAGATAAAAAGGTGACTTCGCTGCCATTTGGCCGGAAAAAGCCATAAAAAAAGGGAGGCGGCAGCCTCCCTTTTTTTATGGCTCAACTTTCTGAACTGTTCTAAAAACAGTCACAATAAATTTCCAGTGATGTTCCGGCATGGCTCTCGCTCATTCTCGCCGGCCGTCCATGGCCGGCTTCCGAGGCGTCCGCCGCGAATCACATCATGTGATTCGTCCGGCGGCCAATACCGCTACGAGCCAAGCCCGAACATCCTGCGATGTATCCCTGGCAATACAAGTCAGAAACTTAAGTTGTTTCTATGAGGAAAAATTTCCAGTTTACAGCTCCCAGGGGGTCAGGTCGCCGGCGGCAAATTTTTGCGGCAGCTTGAAATCACCGGCAGCCACGGCCACCTTGACCAGGCGCGCAGCTTCTTCCATCCCCAGTTCATTCATCATCGTAAACGGACCTTTGGGCCAGGCCAGGGAAGTCTTGATCCCCAGTTCCAGGTCGCCCTGACTGACCACTTCTTTTTCAATCAAATGGGTTGAAATGGCAAATATCGCCCCCAGCAGACGATCCTTCACCTGGCTTCCGGCAGCCGGATCAGCCAGGATTTCGCCATTTTCAATATCCCAGAGTTCACCAGCTTCAAATTTGCTTTTCAGGGATTCCGGAACCTGAGGATAGCCGACATCGGAATCGGCCAGGTATTCGACCATGGAATTCCCGGCATGGTAGCAGGTCCCCAGGCCGGCGCCATTCTGCACCCACATAATGCCGAATCTCACCCCCAGGGCCTCCTGGGACAATTTTTCCAGGGTGATGGCATTATATTTATCACCGTAGAAGGAATCAAGCACCAGATATGAAGCAATAAAAACCGGGTTGATGGCAAAGCCGGGGAAATCTTTCACCGTGATCGGCACCTTCCGATTCTGGCGGGCGAACTCCATCAGGGCTTCATAAGTATCATCGTTGGTCTGCCGCTGGCGAATAACTTCCACCAGGCGGTTAACATTTGCCGGGAAAAAGTAGTGCAGGCCCGCGGTTCTTTCGGGATGGTCAACCTTTTCCATCAGCTTTTCAATCAGAAAGGTCGAGGTGTTGCTGACCAGGATGGTATCCGGCGGGCAGGCAGCCGACAGTTCGGCAAACACCTGTATCTTGAGATCCATCTTTTCGATTGCCGCCTCGATCACCAGATCGCAGACCGCCAGGTCCTCGTAGCGGCTGGTCCCGGTAATCTTCGCCGCCAGCTCATCCATCTGCTCCTGGGTCATTTTACCCTTGGCAACCCGCTTGCTTAAAGGCTTTACGATCCCTTTTTCATACATGGACTTGACCAGGTCATCATTAAGCTCCTTGAATACCACCCGGTAGCCGGACATGGCCGCGTTCAAACCAATCAAGGCCCCCATAACCCCGAATCCCACAACTCCAACAGTCTTAACTTCTTTCATTGTTTCCTCCCTGACAAAATTTTTTCATCGCATAGCATACGATGCTTTAAGATAGCAAGCTGATAATGTCAAAAACAGTTTTTTATAATTTCCTTTGATTTCAGCCAATGGTATGCTAATTTAATGCCATAAATAATTGAGCATAGCGAGTACATTCAACCGATTCAAAAGAGGAGGAAAAATCATGGCCGGAGGAGGAGTAAACAAGGTCATCCTGGTGGGCCGCCTCGGCGCTGACCCGGAGATGAAATATGGCAGCAGTGGCAACCCGTTCACCACCTTTAATCTCGCCACCAGCGAAACCTGGACCAAGGACGGACAGAAAACCGAAAAAACCGAATGGCACCGGATTATCACTTTTGGCAAACTGGCGGAAATCTGCGCCCAATACCTCAACAAGGGTAAACAGGTGTATATCGAAGGAAAAATCCAGACCCGCAACTGGGAAGACAAAGAAGGCATCAAACGCTGGACCACTGAAATCCTCTGCCAGAATATGCAAATGCTGAGCAGTGCCGGCGATTCAGGGGCAGGCGGCGGCAATACCAGCGAAAGGACGTCTTCATACGGTGGTGGCAGCACTGGCAGCATGAACCAGCAGGGACCGCCGGTTAACGAAGACGACATTCCGTTTTAGGACTACCTTGTAAAATGGCCTTTAGCCTTTAGCATTTAACCTCTAACCTTTGGCCTTTAGCTTATGATTAAATCCCTCAGCTGGGGAAAAATCACCCCCATTGCCATCAAGGATATCGAAGGCGAGCAGGCACTCAGCCGCACCCGGCAGTTCATTGCCGCCATCGGCCTGGACCGGCGAGGAAAGCTCTTTGATGCCTACTTGTGCGCCGACCAGCGCAACGGTGCGGTCAGGAACATCCTGGACCAGCTGGGCAATGTCAGGGTTTTTTCCAATGCCGGCAACGTGGTCTATGCCCCCAGCCGCCGGCCCAGCGTCATCATCGCCCACGGACAACACTGCGGCGCCGTTGACTACGTTGGCCAGACCAGGAAGGAATCAGTCCATGAGCTGCCGGCCATTGCTGATCAGGTTGACGATGAGGTTATTGCCAATGCTTTCCACCAGCTGGAGAAAATCCCCCGGGAATTTCGGGCTGGAATCATCTATTTCAACCATGAAAACGGCAGTGTTTCTCATTTCATTGAAGATGAGCACGGCAAACTGTTCCGCCATTTCGCCGTCTGCGAATTTATTTTCCATGAATTGGGAATGGCGTTGAAACAGCGCTTTTCCAAGGCCCAGCTGGAAGCCTACACCAAAGAACAGAATCCTGATTTCACCCTGCTCTGCAACCCGGAGATCAGGCCCCATGGCTTCAACTACTTTGAAGTAAATCTGCAGAAGGGTGGGCGCTTTGACGGTATCATTCGGGACTCGCTCATCTATGCCATATCCCACGCCCTCACCGGACCGGAAGGAGGATTTTCAGCCACCAAGGCGGTGATCATGGCTTTTTACCTGGATGTGGGGATCACGCCGAAACTCTACCGTGATTTTCTCGAACCGGACCGGAAATACCTGGAGAAATACATGGAACGTGGAGGGAGCATTTACCTGGTGAAAATTGGCAACCTGCCGTCGGAAAAGCAGGTGTATCAATTGCTGAGGAAAAAGGAGAAAGGTTAAAGGTTCATATTTGGGGCAGGCAAAAAGGCCATTTTACCTGGTAACCATCAACCTTTGATATCGATAATAGTT
>DQWO01000077.1 GCA_011042595.1 Pseudomonadota bacterium | reverse complement strand
TTGGCTCATAGCGGCATTGGGTGCCGAACGAATCACCACGACGGTGATTCGCGGCACACACCTCGGAGCGGCACACGATGTGACGCGAGAATGAGCGAGAGCCATGCCGGAACATCCTGATACCTTAATTTGGGTTGCGGGCGTTAAGCCCGCGTTAGTCGAATATTTACCATTTACGGGGAAAAACTTGTGATCAAAGACAGCCAACGTATAGTAAATGAAGGGCGCCAGGCACTGGCCATCGAGGCACTGGCCATCAGCCGACTGGAAGAACGAATCGGTCAGGATTTTGTTGAAGCCGTGCGGTTGATGGCCGACTGCCAGGGGAAAATAATCATCACCGGCATCGGCAAATCCGGCATTATTTGCCGAAAAATCGCGGCTACCCTTTCCAGTACCGGCACCCCGGCAATTTTTCTGCACCCCACGGAAGGATTACATGGAGACTTGGGAATTCTGTCCCGAAATGATGTGGTTATGGCGGTTTCCTACAGCGGCAATACCGAAGAACTGGTAAAAATAGTCCCTGCCGTTAAAAGATTCGGCTTGCCGCTCATCAGCCTGACCGGAAACAGGAAATCAGAGCTGGCCAAATTAAGCGATGTTGTCCTTGATATTCACGTCGATCGGGAAGCATGCCCCCTGGGCCTGGCACCCACAGCCAGCACCACCGCAACCCTGGCCATGGGGGATGCCCTGGCTACAGTCCTTTTGACCGCCAAAGGTTTCAGTGAAGAAGATTTTGCCCGCCGCCATCCCGGCGGCAGCCTTGGAAAACGCTTATTGTTAAGGATCCAGGAGATCATGCATACCGGTGATGAAATTCCCCTGGTTTCGATGAAAACCACGATGAAAGAAACGTTGCTGGAAATCACCGGCAAAGGATTTGGCATGACCGGGGTTACCGACACAGATGGTATTCTGGTAGGAGTCATCACTGACGGAGACCTGCGGCGATCACTGGAACAATACGACAACCTGTTAATTTTTACCGCCGATAAAATAATGACCCGGAACCCCAAAAAGGTCAGCGCTAAAGCCCTGGCCAGCCAGGGATTGCGGATCATGGAACAATATGCGATCACTTCCGTTTTTGTGGTTGAAAACGATGGGAAACAAAAGCCTGTCGGTCTGCTTCACCTTCACGACCTACTACGCGCCGGAGTTGTTTAGGAGGATGTCCGAGAATGCCCTTTTCCCCCAACTCTTCGTTATGCTCAAAAAATTATCCTCGGAATATTAACCATATGCCTACGGTAATTTTTTTCGCATGCCTCGATTTGAGGAAAAATTGCTATTCCCGGACAACCTCCTGGAGTCTAAAAGAAAGTATTGACAATGGATAAATTCAAGCTTCATGATGAGCAGCGGCAACGTCTGCTTCCTTTAAAAGGATTGATTATGGATGTTGATGGAGTGCTGACTGACGGCATGATTATCATCAATGACCGGGGCGAAGAAAGTAAGAATTTTCATGTGCGTGATGGCCATGGAGTCAAGTTGCTGAAACGCTCGGGCTTTCAACTGGCCCTGCTTACCGGACGGCAGTCTCGGACGGTCGAACATCGGGCCAAAGAGCTGGGAATTGATACGATTTTCCAGAAAGTCCATGATAAAATCGCCGCCTACCAACAGATAAAATTAAAATTTGCCTTAAACGATGAGCAGATATGTTATGTGGGCGATGACCTGGTGGACATCCCCGTACTGAGAAAGGTGGGGTTTGCGGCAACCGTGGCTGATGGAATTCCCGAACTGGATCAATACGTTCACTGGCGTTCACGTTATCCCGGCGGTGGCGGCGCCATTCGGGAGCTTTGTGAGCTTATCCTCTGGACCCAGCAATCCTGGAACCAGCTTACCCAACGTTATTTCGGCTGACACCATGAAAAAATTATTACTCACGGCAGGGGTGATAATCCTGGCTGGAATCATTTTTATAGCCGTCTATTATCGGATGGCCCCCCAAACCGTCAAAAAAACCATATTACCGGTCATTGCCCGCCAGCTGGAATTCGAGTTAAACGATGCCCACTATACCCATACAAAAAGTGGCAGGAAACGCTGGGAGCTTACGGCTGCCAAAGCCCAGCGAAACAAAGGAAGTGACAACATAATACTGACGAATATTCATGTCATTCTTTTCGCTGCCGATGGTTCGCAAACCGTTATTACCGCTGATCAGGGCAGCTACAACACCAACAATAACAATGTATCTCTAACCGGCCATACCCGGATCAAGAACGCCACCTACACCATAACGACTGAAGAGCTTACCTACCTGGATCAGCAGGAAAAGATTATCATCAATAAACCCGTTACCATCAGCCGGACCGGCTTCAGTATCGAGGCGCAACGTGCTTCCATGGAAGTAGCCAAAAACCGTTTCCACTTCTCCGGAGGAGTTAAAGCACATATTAAGGAATCGCCCAAAAATAAATGAGGAGAAAAAAATGACCAGCCGTTTACGATTCATCTATTTGAACAGTTTTTTAATCATTTTGCTGATGGCTGTGCCAGCATTTTCTGCTGAACCACTTTTCAAGTCCTCAAAAGCACCCATTGACATTTCCTCAGATCGTCTGGACATAGACCAGCAGAAAGGACAGGCCATCTTCAAAGGCGAGGTAATAGCCCGACAGGACAAGATGACTTTACAGGCGGATACCATGACCATCCTCTTTGTCGAAAAGGAAAACGATGTTAAAGAAATCATTGCCAATGGTTCAGTAACCATCGATCTGGATAAAAAAAGAGCAACCTGTGAAACAGCTCATTTTTATACCGCTGATAACAAAGTCATACTGACCGGCAACCCACTGCTGAAAGAGGGGAAAAATGTTATTGAAGGAGAAAAAATCATTTTTTTTCTTAATGAAGAGCGTAGTATTGTCGAAGGAAAGAAGAACTCCCGGGTAAAAACAACCATTTTCCCCGGCCAGAAAGGCTTGTTCAATAATAATCCAAATTGAGCGATCAGCTGTTAGCCATCAGCGTTTAGCTCCAAAAAATCAAGGTTTCATGTTAATGGGAAGTAAATATTCGGTTAACAATGGAAAAGAGATAACTCTCACAGAGTCACAAAGACACAGAGAAAACCAAAATTCCTTACATCCCTCTGTGGCTCTGTGAGAAAAGAAAATAGGGTAACCAAGACTGCAAACAGGAAAATGTAAAGTGGAAGGATAGCACAGGAAAGGGATGATTATATGGATGAAAATCGACTGGTTGCAAAAGATCTGGTAAAAAAATATGGTCAGCGGACCGTTGTCAACCAGGTTTCCATTGCCATCCAGTCCGGTGAGATAGTCGGGTTGCTGGGACCCAATGGTGCCGGGAAAACCACCACTTTTTACATGATTGTCGGCCTGATTAAGCCTGATGCCGGGATTTTGATTTATAACGATCATGATATTACCCGCCTGCCCATGCCCCAAAGGGCCCGACAGGGCATCAGCTACCTGCCCCAGGAAGCTTCCGTCTTCCGTAAGCTTACGGTTGCAGACAATCTGAAAGCCATCCTGCAAACCCTTTCCCTTTCACCCACAGAACAGGAAAGCCGCCTGGACAAGTTACTGACCCAATTTGGATTGAATCATATTCGTAATAATAAAGCCATGACCGTATCCGGCGGCGAAAGGCGGCGGGTGGAAATAGCGCGGGCACTGGTTCTTTCACCAACGTTTATCCTCCTGGATGAGCCCTTTGCCGGCATCGATCCCATTGCTGTCAACGATCTGCAAACCATCATCGCCAACCTGCGTCAGCAAAATATCGGGGTGCTGATCTCAGACCATAATGTCCGGGAAACCCTGGGGATTTGTGACCGGGCCTACATATTGGACCAGGGGAAAATTATTGAGGACGGCCCCCCGGACAAAATCGTCGCCAGTTCTAAAGCTCGGAAGATATATCTGGGTGATGATTTCAAAATGTAATGGCTATATTGATTTTCTGAATTTTCGTGAAAGCATCAATCATCAAGCCTTCATTCTTTTTCACTTGTCTTTTTTTTATCTGTCGATTATAATTGATGGTATTATTTTTGCATAGACCAACTTTTTTATTCAGGTTACTTATTTCATATGGCCATTAATCTCAGTCAAAACCTCCGTTTGACCCAATCCCAACAGCTGGTACTGACACCACAGTTACAGCAGGCAATCAAGCTATTACAACTCAACCAGCTTGAGCTGGCGGCAATGGTCAGCCAGGAAATGGAAATCAATCCGGTTCTTGAAGAAGAGATGGAGATACCCTCCGAAGTCGAAGAAGAAGCCGACAATGAGCCTGAAAAAACATCCCCAAAAACAGCTGAAACATCATTAGCTGACGCCCATGAACAACAACAGGAAAGCCGCGAAGCATTGCGGGAAATGGACTGGAGCCAATACTGCGACAATCGGGGGGTCTCCGGAAGCAGCCGTTCGGGCTATAATGATAATGATGATATGCCGGCGTGGGACTACAATCTTTCCAAAAACCCCACCCTTGCTGATCATTTGCTCTGGCAGCTGCAGATGACACCATCGCTGAGTAAACTGGATAAGCATATTGGTGAAATTATTATCTACAATATCAATGACGATGGTTATCTGGATACGTTGGTTGAAGATATTGCCATGGAAAGTGCAGTATCGGTTCCTGAAGTGGAAAACATCCTCAGCAAAATTCAACAATTTGACCCAGTTGGCATTGCCTCAAGAAATCTTAAGGAATGCATCTTGATCCAGATGAATTATCTGGGCATTAACAACGAATTAAACACCACAATCATTAACGAACATCTCAACCTGCTGCAGAATAAGAATTACAAGAAAATTACCCGCCTGCTGAAAGTTGACGAAGAACTGGTTTTAGAGGCAATGAGAAATATTTTGACCATTGACCCCAAACCTGGCAGACAATATGGCCAAAATACGACCCAGGCAATTACCCCTGATGTCTATGTTTTCAAACATGATGGCGACTGGATCATCGTTCTTAATGAAGAGAGAACCCCGCGGCTGTCTGTAAGTCGTTATTACCGTGACTTGGCTGACCAGCAAAAGGGCTTTAATTCCATGACCAGGAATTATC
>DQWO01000078.1 GCA_011042595.1 Pseudomonadota bacterium | reverse complement strand
CGAAAGCCCGACAGCATGTCTACAAAGGGAAATCCTTGAAGAACTGGGGGTACATATTCAGATTACCCGCACATTACCGGAAAGCACGTATCAATACCCTGAATTTACCGTAACCCTTTACCCCTTTGTCTGTACTATTCTCAAGGGTAAAATAAAACTTTCTGAGCATGCAGATATGGTATGGCTGCCATCCAGCAAACTTGCAGAACTTGATTGGGCGGAAGCTGATCTACCGGTTGTGGACAGTTACTGTCAACAATTGAAAAGAGAGGCATGAAATGTCTTCAAAAATGCATTATGGAATTTATGATGCTCTGCTGGACCAATCCCTGAAAAATCTTTTAGAAACAAATCCTGAGTTGCGGGCTGTTCTCAAAAAATTAGAAGATGGAGAACAACCTTTCCGTTATGCCAGTTTTATTGCCAGCTTAGTGGAAAAAGCCTTACTCGGCGAAAACAATGTGGAAAAACGGTTGGCTACTTGCAACCATATCATCGATATCCTCTCTTCTAAGCCGGATATGGAATTCCTCCGGCAACATAAATTGATTCCCGGGAAAAAAACTTTACTGTATGAAATCACACCACCCAATTATGGCACCTCCAACTTGCCGCGACCACAGACTTCAATTGTTGAAAGCAGTCTTTTCACCGGTTCTCCCTCTGAACCCCAGTTGGTTCACGAATTGCTGGAAGAAATGTATTCCGCTGATTCCGTAGATATTTTGGTCTCTTTTATCAAATGGTCTGGTTTGCGTCTGCTGATGCCGGGATTTGAGGACCTGCGAAACAGAGAAGTTCCGGTTCGGCTTATCACCACTTCCTATATGGGAGCTTCGGATGCTCCCGCCATCGAATGGCTGGCATCGATGCCCAACGTCAAAGTAAAAATTTCCTATGACACTAAAAGAACTCGGCTGCATGCCAAAGCTTACCATTTTATCAGGTTGTCTGGTTTTTCCACTGCCTACATTGGTTCAGCCAACATGTCTCACGCCGCAATGACCAGTGGTCTGGAGTGGAATCTGAAGGTAACAGCCCAGGACATGAAACATATCCTGGAAAAATTTACGGCTGAATTTGAAACCTACTGGCACAGCAGCGAGTTTATCACCTTTGATGCCAACAACCCGGAAAATTTACGCCGGGCCATTGCTCAGGCCCGTAATCCCCGGGCACAACCCACGGTTTTTTTTGACCTCCATCCACATCCTTTCCAAGAGCGCATTCTCGAAGCTCTTACCCGTGAACGCTCGGTTCACCACTATTACCGCAACCTGGTTATCGCGGCGACGGGTACCGGCAAAACCATGATTGCCGCCTTTGATTATCAACGTTTTCAAGCGCAAAGAAAAGGACAGGCCCGACTACTTTTTATCGCCCATCGCCAGGAAATCTTAGAACAAGCCCAGCTGAGTTTCAGGAACGTCCTCCGGGATGCCAATTTCGGGGAATTGCTGGTTGGCCCTTACCAGGCGGAAAGGTACGAACACCTGTTTTGTTCGATAGGCATGTTGAATAACCGCCGTTTGTGGATGCAAGTCAAACAAAATTTCTACGATTACATTGTTATTGATGAAACCCACCACGGCACGGCACAAAGCTACCGCCCCATTTTTGTACATTTCAAGCCAAAGATCCTATTGGGTTTGACCGCAACCCCGGAACGTATGGACGGGGGTAATGTTGCCGCTGATTTCGGCAACCGTTTCGCCGCCGAAATCAGGCTTCCTGAAGCCTTGGAAGAAAAACTGCTCTGTCCTTTCCATTATTTTGGAGTCGCCGATCCGGTTGATATTAATACAGACCGTTTCTGGAAGAGAGGAAAATATGATGAAAAGGAATTGGAAAAAGTTTACACCGGCGCTCATGCTCTCGCCAGACAACGCTTAGATGCCATTTTTTCGGCACTTAAACGTTACGAGCCAAATCTCAGCACCATCAAAGGTGCAGGTTTTTGCGTTTCCATCAGGCATGCCCAATTTATGGCCGAGATGTTCAACCAGCATGGTATTCCATCGGCACCTTTTGTTTCCGGTAGTGGAGAAAATACGGCTGAAATGTTGGCACAGTTAAAATCCGGCAAACTCACCTTTTTATTTACAGTTGACAAATTCAGCGAGGGAATCGATGTCCCGGAACTGAACACAGTATTGTTCCTGCGTCCCACCCAGAGTTTAACCGTTTTTCTCCAGCAGTTGGGACGCGGACTTCGACACGCTCCGGAAAAGGATTGCTTGACGGTGCTTGATTTTGTCGGTCAGGTCCACCGCCGGTACCGGTTGGATATCAAGTTCAAAGCCCTCTTACCTAAGCATCGGTATGCTATTGACCGGGAAGTGGAAAATGATTTTCCCCATCTCCCAGCGGGATGTTCGATTCAGTTTGATCGTCTTTCCCGCAAGTATGTTCTGGATAATATCCGAACGAATCTCAAAAAGATGGCAACCCAGGTTCCGGAACGATTACAGACCTTTACGGCGGAAACCGGCCAGAAACTGACTTTCGGCAATTTTATTCGCTACCACGATTATGAACCGGAACGGCTGTTGGTTGCCGAGAGCTGGTCTGGCTGGAAAGCGAAAGCTCGACTGGCTCCAGACCCGAATGATCTGGATTTTACCCAGCTTAAAAAAGCCCTGCTGCGGGCAGCGTTTATCTCTGGACCACGAGAAATCACCCGGCTGAGGGAGATAATACAGCGGTTAAAGAAAAACCAGATCACTGAAGCCTTGAGCTTGGCAGGAAATCAAGCCGTCGCTCTACATTACCGCATCTGGGGCAAAACCGGCAGAGAACTCGGCATCGACAACTTGGAGGAATCTTTCCGCAAACTTTCCCGAAACAGATCAATTCTCGCTGATCTTGATGAAATCCTGACCTGGGGCAAAGAGGAAACCCCGGTCTGCGGGGTTATGCCAGAACTGCCTTTTCCTTCATCGTTGGAACTACATGCCCATTATGGCATCATTGACATCCAGGCTGCTGTTGGTCGCCTGACTCTTGATACTGCTGGTCAAAAAGGAATCGGGGTGCTTTCTTTTGCAGATATCAAAGCCTATGCCTTGCTGATAACCTTCCAGAAAAGTGAAAAAGATTTCTCCCCCAGCACGATGTATGCTGATTATCCCATCAGCCGACAACTGTTGCATTGGGAATCGCAGTCAACTACCAGTCAACAATCACCTACCGGACAAAACCTGATTAATCATCAAGAAAAAGGCTACAATATTCTGATTTTTGCCCGGAATATGAAAAAAAAGAATGGCTGTACTGTCCCATTTACCTATCTAGGCCCGGCCGAACACGTCAGTCATGAAAGTGAAAGACCAATCAAGATGGTCTGGCAACTGAAATATAAAATGCCAGTGGAAATGTTCGAAGAAAATCGCCGAGGAGGATAACCTGAAAAATCTGTGATTTCCAAGACTTCGGTTGACAGTTTCTACAATTTATACTTATAAACTGTTCAATAGAAGTCGCACAATGGCTAAACGAGCCCAACGAGGCATCAGAATATATCAAAAATATCTCCAAGGGTTGCAGATGGAACAAGTAATTGACAAAAGGTCGAAATACTCCGGCAGCCATCCCCAAAAAGACATTTTCCGGCAAGTTGGTGCCTCAAGATTCAAATGACGAGCCGGCCTCGGTACTCATAAAACAGATCAAGGCAGAACGGGAAAAAGCGGTCCAAGGCGCCGGACAAACCCGGAGGCAACACCCATGACCTATCAGCCCCCCTGCACCATCACCCCGGCCATTGAACGACGGCTGGGCGAAATATGTGAAACCGTGGGCCGTCTTTCCAGCGGACCAGGGCAAGGGGAAAATCTGCGGCTGCGGCGCAGCAACCGCATCCGCACTATCCGGGGCTCGCTGGCCATTGAGGGCAACACTCTTTCCGAAGCACAGATCACCGCCATTCTGGACGGCAAACAGGTAATTGCTCCACCCCGGGAAATTCGGGAGGTGCGCAACGCCCTTGAAGTCTATAATCGGCTGGAACAATGGAACCCGTACCAGGAAGCCGACCTGCTGGCAGCCCATGAAATCATGATGGATGGCCTGGTGGACTCCCCCGGCCGCTACCGGACCGGCGGCGTCGGGGTCATGGGCGGCAGCGAAGTTATTCACATGGCACCTTCCGCCGGCCGCGTCCCTCTGCTGATGCGCGATCTTTTCGATTGGCTGGATCACAGAGAACACCATCCCCTTATCACCAGTTCGATATTCCACTATGAATTCGAGTTTATCCATCCTTTTGCCGATGGCAACGGGCGAATGGGACGCCTCTGGCAAACCTTGATTCTGGCCCATTGGACGCCGCTGCTGGCCGTTGCGCCGATCGAAAGCATGGTACACACCCGGCAGCAGGAATATTATCAGGCCATTGGCCAAAGCACCGCAATCAGCGACTCGGCGCCATTCGTGGAATTCATGTTGGAAGCGATCAGCGAGGGCATCGAACACCTCGGCAACGACCAAGTAAGCGACCAAGTAAGCGACCAAGTAAAACGATTGGTACGCTTCATGGGTGAACCGTTTGTTTCCGCCGCCGAAATAATGTCCAGGCTTTCACTCGCACATCGGCCCACCTTCAGGAAAAACTACCTGCATCCCGCTCTTGAACAGGGATTAATAGAAATGGAATACCCAAAAAATCCGAAACATCCGCGGCAGCGCTATTGCCTGACGGCAAAGGGACGGAAAATGAAAACGCAGTGGATCAACGAGGCAGGTCCACGCAATGAAAAACCAGGCATTGATGCTGATAACGCCAATGAAGATTGACCATACTCAGAGAGGAGCCCAACATGAAAGATAAAATCCCTACCCGCGATGAGGCGTTGAAACTTCTGCATGAATACAACAAAAGCGACAGCCTGCACAAACATGCCTATGCCGTAGAGGGAGTCATGCGCTACTTCGCCAGGAAGAATCAGGAGAATGAAGACAAGTGGGGAATAATAGGCCTGATTCATGATCTGGATTATGAAAAATATCCCGACCAGCATTGCACCAAAACGAAGGAAATCCTGGAAGAACATGGCTGGCCGGAAGACTATATCCGGGCCGT
>DQWO01000229.1 GCA_011042595.1 Pseudomonadota bacterium | reverse complement strand
TTTTCCAATTCCCGCAGGGGCATGATGACTTCACCGCGGATGTCAATGCGGTCAGGAAACGGCGTTGACTGGGGTAAAAAACAAAGTGGCAGGGAGCCGATGGTTTTTAAATTATGGGTGATATCCTCGCCGGTAAGGCCGTCTCCGCGGGTTGAACCATGGACAAATATTCCCTGCTCATACACCAGTTCCACCGCCAGGCCGTCAAGCTTTGGTTCCACCACATAGGTGATTTTCTGCTTATCACCAAGTAATTTTTGTAAACGCTGTTCAAAATCAATAATTTCCTGGGTATTGTAGGTGTTGGAAAGGCTGAACATGGGCAGCCGGTGATCTATCCGCCTGAATTTATCCAGGGGGGCAGCCCCGACCCGTTGGGTGGGAGAGTCAGCGGTGATCAGCTCCGGATACTTTTTCTCCAGGTCTTCCAGTTCCTGCAGCATAGCATCATAAGCGGAATCGGAAATGACCGGCTGATCAAGGACGTAATAACGGTAGTTATGGTAATGTAAATCTTTGCGAAGCTGTGAACATCGTTGTATAATTTCAGCTGGTATTTTTTTTTCGACTTTTTTCATTGCAAGTTTAGTGCTTTCATGAAAAGTTATAAAAGCTATAGCGCAGTAAGAGCTTCATATTCGAGGTAGATAAAACCTCAGGAATCATATTTTTTGCTACCATCGGTGGCCGCAGTTGTCAATGGGATTCATCGGGATATGTTTTCCTTTTGTAAACTCTTCGAAGAAGTCGCAGAAATTGATATGATCAGGAGAAAAATTTACGTTCGTATATTTCCAATGAATGTTTGACAGTAACTGTCACTAACTGTATATTAGTTGATCGTTATGAGGTATTGTGAAGAAATTTTTATCTTGCGGCCAGAGAGGTATAGCTGATGGATGAAAAAACAGGCGATGTCCTGACCATCGGAGAGCTCTCCGTTTACCTGAAAATCCCGAAATCCACGCTCTACAAGCTCGTTCGGGAAGGGAAGATTCCTTCCCAGAAGGTGGGGCGGCACTGGCGCTTCCGGAAAAAGGCCATCGACCGATGGCTGGATGAAACGCGAGTTGAAGAGCCGGATACAAAGGAAGAACAGTAATGGCTAATATGGTTCACCATCGACCCCGGCGGAGATGAAGAAGAGGTTCGAGGAATATCTGGACGAACTCACCAAAGGCAAGGAGCCCGGCAAACTTAGGATTGTATTGGAGTAATCAATGAACTCATTTGAACAGGAATTTCTAGAAAGGCAACCGATACCGCATTCGCTTCTGCGGACTATCCGCTTGCTGGTTATTACGATGCGCTCTACAAATCCTCCCAAGACTGGCATGAGGGTGAACACACTTTGTTGCCCTGGTGGGAATACTTTTTGGGTGTGATGCTGCTGGCCCGGCTCCGTGAGGAGGGATCGGTGGAATGTGTCAAATCCGGCAGAGACGCCATCTGGCAGAAAAAGGGGTTATGAACCCCTTAATGGTATCATAAAGGGATATTTTATACGGCCTGGAGCTGAAATGGGATCATGATGCCGTTAATGGCATCAGAAACGGCTATACCTAAAACTTTAAGCTGTATATTTTACTAGTTTCCAGCTTGAAAGTATGATTGTTGTTGGTTTAGCCATATCTCGAACTTGTGGTGAAAATTTACCTGTCACTAGGTGAAGATGATTCATTCTATGGTCCTTCAACCTGACGTATGATTATGTCTCGATTGGCCGATTTTTTAAATTTGTGCTTCTTTTCTAATCACCGGTTTGTTTGAGTTGGATGTTGTTTTACCGATAAGAAGTTTTATTGTATATGGTACGATTATTGCATTTTATGCTTCGTTTAAGATTAAGCATATATGTAGCTGATTAATCTAATCTTTTAGGAACAAGGAGTATGTAAACAATGAATTATGCCAACTATGCCTGCCTGCATGCCCGTAATCTGCCGGAAAAGATCTGTTTGATTGAGCGTACCCCGGCGACTGGTGAACGGCGAACCTTGACTTGGAAAGAATTTAATCAGTCGATTAACCGGGTTGCCAACTATCTCAATAAAGAGCTTGGTATCAAACAAGGCGATTATGTCATGCACCTGCAGAATAACAGTCTTGAATGGCTGGTTAGTTATTATGCCATCATCAAGCTCGGGGCTGTGGTGGTGCCGCTCAATTTTCGTTTTGTCGGAAAAGATATTAAGTTTGCGGCCGAAGTCTCAAACCCCAAGGCTTTTATTTTCGGTTCCGAATTTCTGCCGGTTGTGGAACCGGTTCGGGAAGAGTTGACAACGGTCAAGAATTTTATCTGTGTCGGTGAGACGCTTGGCGAGAGGATGATTGATTTTCGCGATCTGGCCGCATATGATGATATATCTGAGGCTCTGGTTGATGTTGAGAGCGAGGCGGCTCTGGCGATGATGTTCACCTCCGGAACTACCGGAAAGCCGAAACCGGTGCTCCACACCCATTTTTCACTGAACAATACCGCTATTGGTAACGGTATGAGCTATTTTGTCGAAAAGAATGATAACTATCTTTTCTTTTTGCCCCTCTACCACAGTGGCACAATGTTTCTCTGGGCTCCTTTTTATGCCACTGGAGCCACCGGTACGATTCTTAGAGATCTCAAAGATCCCAAATGGATTATCGAAGCCCTGGCCGAAGAAAAGGCTACCGATGTCCTTTTTGTTGTGCCGATCGCGGTAGCTATCCTTAATGCTATTGATAAGGGCGATATCAAGCTTGAAGACTACGATCTTTCGGCTTGGAAATATATGGAGATTGGGGCTCAGCCGGTGCCTTTTGAGGTGATGAAACGGCTGGTCGATATTCTGCCTTGCGGGGTTTCCAATATCTATGGAATTACCGAAGGTGGCGGGGGAGGTAGCTTCAATCTCTATCCGGAGGAGGTTCTGGAGCGTCCTGGTTCCATTGGTAAGCCGACTTTCGGGGTTGATGCCCGGCTGGTTGATTTTGAAGGCAGGGAGGTCGGTCCGGAAAAGGTTGGCGAGTTGATTTTTAAAACTCCGCGGATGATGAAGGGCTATTTTGGTAATCCTGAGATGACCGCTGAGAGCCTGAAGGATGGTTGGCTCCATACCGGCGATCTTTTGAAGACTGATGCCGATGGTTACTACTATATTGTCGATCGGATGAAAGATATGATTACCAGTGGTGGTGAAAATATATTTCCGGTGGAGATTGAAGATGCTTTGATGGAACATCCTGATATTGATGATGTTGCCTGTATCGGAGCTCCGGATGAGCGTCTGGTTGAGGTGGTCATGGCCATTATCCAGCTTAAAGAGGGGTGCAGCATGACCGAGGAAGATCTGCTTGAATTTGCCAAAACCAGAATTGCAACCTATAAACTGCCTCGGGTTGTGAAGTTTGATCAAGTGATGCGCAACCCGACCGGTAAATTGATGAAGCCCCAGATGCGGGAGAAATACACCGGACGCAAAGAGGCGTTTCAAAGTCTGGTCTGAACAATAATTGAGTGAACCCTAAGAGCCAAAAGACGGCAGAGGTGTACAGGTTGCACTTTCTGCTGTCTTTTTTTATTTTTCGTATATTCTTGCACAACATTTCATGATTTGTTAACATCAGATTGACTTGACGGACCTCTTTTAATCATATCTCAACTTTCTGATTTGTATTGCCAGGATACATTACAGGATGTTCGGACTTGGCTCATAGCGGTATTTTGGCCGCTGGACGAATCGCCTGGATGGTGATTCGCGGCGGACGCCTCGGAAGCCGGTCATGGACGACCGGCGAGAATGAGCGAGAGCCATGTCGTAACATCCTTGAGATTTTTCTTCGTGGAGTAATTTTATGAAACACCAGCTTTTTGTTAATGTTCCATTAGCGAGACTTTCTCAGGCCTTGGATATGTTTCCTGCTTTGGGGGTCGGCGCGGAAATTTATACTCCTGCCCCTGCTTTACCGCAATCTGATGATCTGTCGGCATTGATGCCGCTGGTTGAACGGATGCGGGATTTGCAGTTGCCCTGTACCATGCATGGGCCGTTTATTGACCTTTCCCCGGGAGGCTTTGATCCTCAGGTGGTGGATGCTACCCGACTAAGATTCCAACAGGCTTTGAAACTGGCAAAAGAATTACACCCCCGGGTGGTGGTTTTTCATTCCGGTTATGACCGCTGGAAATACGCGCTGAATATGTCCATGTGGTTGGAAAACAGCCGGCGTTTTTGGGAGCCCCTGGTGGATGAAGCGGAAAAAGTTGACACTTATATTGCGGTGGAAAATATTTTTGAAACCTCGCCCATCGGTTTGAAAATGCTGATGGATGCTATTGGTTCACCGCGATTCGGCTGTTGTTTTGATATCGGTCATTGGAATCTTTTTGGCACCGTTGATTTGAATGAGTGGCTTTCTTTATTGGGTGAACGGATTTTTTCTTTTCATCTCCATGACAATCGTGGCAGTTTTGATGATCACCTGGTTCCCGGCGACGGTCTGATAGACTTTGCCGCCTTCAAAAAGGAAGTTTCAACCTTGAAGATTGAACCCCGGGCTTATACCTTCGAGCCCCATAATCCCGCGGATGTCACCCGAGGAGTTACCTGGTTCCGGGAATCCTATGGACTATAAACTTCTGGCCGGCGTCAACCGGCCGGGGCGCTACCTGAATCATGAAATAAATGCGGTTCATAAGGATAAACGACCCGAACAGTTGCATCTTGCTCTTGCTTTTCCCGATGTCTATGAAATCGGCATGTCACATTACGGTTTTCTGCTGCTCTACCAGTTGTTGAACCGCCGGGATGATGTTTACTGTGAACGGGTTTTTGCTCCCTGGGATGATTTTTCCGCCAACCTGAAAAAGTCGCAGACCCCTCTTTTTTCCCTCGAAAGTCAAACTCCTTTAGGACAGTTTGATCTTGTTGGTTTTTCCCTCCAGTATGAGATGTCGTACACTAATGTTCTGGCCATGCTTGACCTAGCCGGAATTCCACTGGCGGCAGAGGAGCGCCAAGGTTTCCCTTTGATTATTGCCGGTGGTCCCAGCATGGTGAACCCGGAACCGGTGGCCCCTTTGTTTGATGCCATCCTGGTTGGTGATGGCGAGGAAGCTTTTCCGC
>DQWO01000018.1 GCA_011042595.1 Pseudomonadota bacterium | reverse complement strand
CGCCTGAACCAGCTTTGCAAGTTCCTGTTCCTCCGCTTGCGAAAGCAAAGGTATCGAACGTACATCTTGAAAATATCGTTGCAGAATTTCACTATCGGTAAAATTATGCAAATTATTTCTCATCGGTTCCAGGCCTTTTTCCCAATTGCTTTAACAGGGCGCTGAATGCCTCATCAGGATTCACATAGCAATGTACTTCCGGAATAAAATGCCAATGCCGGCTGATGGCAACCAATGGTTTCCCCAGTTTCATCGCAATACTGATTTCTGTTTGGGTACCATAAGATCCCGGAAGTGCCACCACCCCATCTGCCGAGTGGATAATAAGAAAATTTCTCAAGTGTCCAAGGTTGGTAACAATCTCATAGTCTATATAGCTGTTGGCCTGAAAACGCTCAGCCCCGGGAACAATGCCAATCGTTGTTCCACCAGCCTCTTTAGCCCCCCGGGCAGCAGCTTCCATTATTCCGCCAAGGCCTCCACAAAGCAGAATATTACCGGATTCTGCCACCAGCCTGCCAATATCAACAGCATGCGGATCCAATCCGGCTTCAGATGTCCCGGCACCTATAACCGCAATCTGCCAGGGACCATCACTTCTGTGCTCATGTGCTGCCATATTTCCCCACCAGCTTAACAAAGTTGCAGGGAATCAGCGGTTGGCGGCTATAGTTACCTTCGATATCACAGGTGATCTTGTAAAGTTGCTGCCCTTCAGCTTCCACCAGGGGGAGCAGCATCATACCGCCGGGGGCCAATTGGGAAAGGAGAGGTTCAGGCGGACTTATCGCCGCCGCGGAAATGACGATAGCATCAAAAGGGGCTTCATCATTCCAGCCATAACTGCCATCGAATATTTTAATGACCACATTATTACAATCCTGATGTTCAAGCCTTTTACGGGCCATAATTGCCAGGGAACGATGTTTTTCTATGGCAAAAATACGATCGGCAAGCCGACTCAGGAGAGCGGTTAAATAGCCTGATCCCATACCGATTTCCAGGATCTTTTCATGGCCTTTTAATTTGAGTTGATTTAAAAGGTAGGCAACTACATAGGGTTGGGTCATGGTTTGTCCGGCACCAATGGGCAGGGAATGATTGCCATATGCCTGTTCAGCCAAAGCTGAATCAAGAAAATAATGTCGAGGAACTTCGGACATTGCCGCGATAATTCGGGGATCGTTAATCCCCCGGGCAATCACATGCTCCTCTACCATCTTTCTTCGCCAACCGGTATAACGCATAATGTATTGTTAGCAAAAAAAGAGGTTTAAAAGCAACCTAAAACCGGTGGATGGGCAAATCATCAGAAGTTTGCTTCAATAAATTTTTCCGCCTGAACCGCGGCAACGGCACCGTCAGCTACCGCCGTAACAATCTGACGCAAGGGTTTCTGGCGGATATCGCCGGCGGCAAACAAACCGGGACAATCGGTAATAGTGTCCTCGCCCGCGGGAATAAATCCTCGATCATCCATTGATGTCAGGCCCTCAAGCAATTCAGATTTTCCCCGCATGCCCACATAAATAAAGACACCTGAAACGGCGAGAAGCCGCTCTTCTCCAGTCTTCACCTGTTTTATCTCAACCCCTTTTACTTCTGAATCCCCAACAATTCTTAAGGGCACGTGATTAAGGACAAACTCTATTTTCTCATTGGCAAAAGCTCGTTCCTGAATAATTTTTTCAGCCCGCAAGGCATCACGCCGATGAATAATATAAACCTTACGGGCAAATCTGGTCAGAAACAGGGATTCTTCAATGGCAGCATTGCCGCCACCAATAACAGCTATATCCAGGTCACGATAAAAGGCACCATCACAGGTGGCGCAATAGGATACCCCGGCACCCTTCATCTCTTGTTCCCCGGGGATTCCCAGCGTCGCCCATTGGGTTCCCGTGGCCACAATAACAGTTTTGGCGGATACCTGTCCATCCGGAGACAGGATTATCTCAAAACCGGGGTTTTTAGGGATAATCCTGGTTGCCTGCTGAAATTGACGAACCTCAAGGCCGAATTTCTTGGCCTGAGCCTCAAATAATGGTCCCATACTGGAACCGGCAAGAGGTTCGGTAAAACCCGGGTAATTTTCCACCATTTCAGTCGAAGCGGTCTGCCCTCCCATCATCATCCCTTCAAACAATACGGTATTCAATCGCGCTCGTGAGGCATACAGCCCGGCAGTAAGGCCGGCAGGTCCCCCACCAATAATAACAACATCATAATCAAACATGTATCCAAACCTCCTTAGGACTCACGGGATTAAAAAATTATGGCAGTCAACTTCCTTTAATCTAAAGTTTTTCTGCAGGTAAGTAAAAATTCTTTCTTTAAGCTTATTATTCAACCGAGGGCTTTCAAACCGAAGATCCAACTTCGCCGCCGGACAGAGTATTTCCAGCCTTTGGGGAAATATTCTACCCTCCTCAGTAATGATAAAA
Source organism: Pseudomonadota bacterium (assembly GCA_011042595.1). Taxonomy (GTDB): domain Bacteria; phylum Desulfobacterota; class Anaeroferrophillalia; order Anaeroferrophillales; family Anaeroferrophillaceae; genus DQWO01. The sequence goes on along the minus strand of DQWO01000018.1, from coordinate 2,665 downwards.
TTTTCATAGCTCACATGCCATTCAGTACCATCAGCAAAGCGGATAATTTTCCCGGCAGGCATTGTACCGTCTTCAGCAACTAGGTATTGAGTATGAGTGACCGGCAGATCAGCCAGTCCCGGATCAGTTACGTTTTCAGTTTTCATGAGCATGAGTGGTGGTTTGGCAAACAATTCCATCCAGGAAGCCATTAATTCAATATATGTCCACCACTTATTATGCTGATCACATGAACCAGCTGGCATTCCCATCCCCAGATCACCATGATAGGTAATCTGACCTTTACTATCTGAAAGCCAGAACTCACGGTCGACAATCAGCAACTGCCAGGCTACGGTATACCATGGAGTCAACCACTGGACTTTCAACAAATCTGGAGTTTTGGCGGTAAAACGAATGCGCTGGGAATTTTTCTGCCCATCGCGGGCTTCCAGTTTAATCACTCCTCGGGCAACCAGAGTCTCAACATCAACCAGCTTATCCCAGGCAGCAGCCAGTACATCAGGACGGACATGCTCTTCAGGCATAATTTTAACCGGATGGCCGGCACAGCCATATATACCCAGCACCAATATCGCCAGCAAGCTTATCAGCCGGTAATTAACGGCGCTGAAATCTTTTTTCCATCTCATATCGGCTCATACTGAAATAAAGCGGCCGCCCATGGGGGCAGGTTTGACCAACATTCACCTGATCAAGTTTTATTAGCAGCAACTCAATTTCCTCACGACTCAGTGCATCACTGGCTTTTATTGCCAGGCGGCAGGCCATTCCGGCTGCCAGTTCATCAATCAAAGGCAGATTCCTTATTGACTGATTACTGCTTTGAAGCAGGTCACCGATCACCTCCGAGAAAAGTTGCCGTGGATCATAATCTTTTGCCAGAACGGGAATCCCGCTTAAAACAACGGCATAATTGCCAAAAGGAGCCAGAGTGAAACCCAGTCGGTTTAAGGTCTCACTATTTTCATCCACCACCGCCAATTCATCAGGAGACAGATCCATGGTTATCGGCAGCAACAATTCCTGGGAACCATTTATAGTGCCCATTTGCTGCTGCAACTGATCAAACAAAATTCGCTCATGGGCGGCATGCTGGTCGATCATATATAACGCATCTCCATGGCTTAACACCAGATAACTTTTCCATACCTGGCCAATAATCTGCATGGAAGAAAAAAAACTTCTCTCCCCGGCCATGTTATTATCAGCCTCACACATATATTGTTCTGGTTGTTCATGGATAGATCCATGAGTATAGCTATCGGCTGCCATCCTGGAATCGGGCTGCCAGGCCGGCAGTAGATCAGGTTGAGCTGAAGATTCGACTCTTCCATGATCCGATGATGGTAAAATTAAAGCAGTAAAGGGATCATTTCCTGTTGCTCCGGTAGTTTTCGACCCGGGATAGCCACTGAGTGCTTCCAGAATTGACTGCCTGACCAAGGAAAATATCCGCCCCGGTTCAGCGAATTTGACCTCTTCCTTGGCCGGATGGACATTCATATCTACCAGGGAGGGATCAATGGTCAAGAATAAGACACTGACCGGATAGCGCCCTTTTTCCATCAGCCCCTGATAGGCTTTAAGCACCGCGGAAGTCATCACCTGATCTTTGACCATCCGGTTGTTGACAAAAAGGTAGATCGAACGTCGGTTGGAACGGTGCAATACTGGTGGAGAAGTAAAGCCGGTCAGCACCCCGGCGGTTGAATTCCCCCCGGAAACCGGCAGTAATTCTTCACCGGTCTCACGGCCAAGGACTTCCATTAACCGGAGGCGCAAATCACTGCCGGCTGTACGTTTAAAAACAGATTTTTGATTATGGGTCAGGGTAAAGCTGCAATGTGGATGAACCAGGGAAAACCGATTCAGGCAATCAAGAATGGCACCACGTTCAGTACCGGTAGTTTTGAGAAACTTTCGCCGGGCAGGAATATTATAAAATAAATCCCGGACCCTGACCCTGGTTCCAACCGGGGCGCCAGTGGCATTAACCTGAAGCGGATGGTCATCATCCATGGTGATACAAACCGCTTCATGAACCTCACGGATTCTGGTTTCGAAAATAAAACGGGAGACCGCGGCAATACTTGGTAGAGCTTCACCACGAAAACCGAAAGTTTTAAGGGCAAAAAGGTCTTCTTCACTGACTATTTTACTGGTAGCATGCCGCTCCAGGGCAAGCAGGGCATCGTCTTTTACCAGACCACAACCGTTGTCAATAACTTCAATCAGTTGTTTTCCGCCATCCTCGACGAAAACGGTTATCTGGTCGGCCCCGGCATCCAAGGCATTTTCAACCAGTTCCTTGACCACCGAAGCCGGGCGTTCAACCACCTCACCGGCGGCAATCTTATTGTGAACCTGGGGGGGAAGTATATGAATGCTGTTTTCAGATTTCACCAGCCAACCTTTTGTTGATGTTCACGTAAAACTTCTGCCGGTACCAGGTGCAGGAATAAACGAAATGCCAGAAATAAAATCAGGATATCATCTATTTCACCAATAACTGGAACAAAGAAATCCGGGATTAAATCATAGGGCAGCAAGAGATAGAAAACAGCGCCAAGGGGAATTGTTTTTAACCGCAAGGCTACCCGTCGATCTAAAATCAGCCCCCAGCAAATTTTAGCAAGCTGTGGCAAACGACGGAGTATGATAT
>DQWO01000068.1 GCA_011042595.1 Pseudomonadota bacterium | reverse complement strand
GTCCGCTGATTTCGGCCGGCTGGCGGAAGAAATAAGGGCAGTGGATAAAGCCGGAGCGGATCTCATTCATATTGACGTCATGGACGGGCATTTCGTTCCCAACCTGACCATCGGCCCCGGGGTAGTGAAGGCTCTGCGCCCCCACACCAAACTGTTGTTTGATGTTCACCTGATGATTGACAACCCGGAAAAGTTTATCGATGCCTTTGCCGAAGCCGGCAGTGACATCATCACCGTACACGCGGAAGCCACCGTCCATCTGCACCGACTGATCCAGCAAATCAAGGAACACGGTCTGAAAGCCGGCGTTTCCATCAATCCGGCCACCCCGGTCTCGGTCCTGGAAAATATTTTGGCGGATATTGACCTGGTGCTGGTGATGACGGTCAATCCTGGTTTCGGCGGCCAACAGCTGATCCCCGGAGCATTAACCAAGGTGGCCGCCCTGCGAAACCTGATCGACCACCGCCAGCTGCCGGTCCTGCTTGAAGTGGACGGCGGGGTCAATCTTGCCACCATTGAGGCGGCGGATAAAGCCGGAGCTAATATTTTTGTTGCCGGCTCGGCGGTATTCAGCACCAACGACTACGCTGACATTATCAACCAGTTGAAAAACAAATAAAAAAGCCGGGAGAAATAACTCCCGACTTTTTGACTCTCTTCAATCTTAGCTGACAGCTGCAAGCCATTACTACCATTCAAGAAATCCTTTGAGTTTACGACTCCGGCTCGGATGGCGCAGTTTACGCAAAGCTTTCGCCTCAATCTGGCGAATCCTTTCCCGGGTCACATCAAAATCCTGGCCCACTTCTTCCAGGGTGTGATCACAGCGTTCACCAATCCCGAAACGCAGCCGTAGAACCTTTTCTTCCCTGGGAGTCAGGCTCGAAAGCACCTGGGTTGTCCGATCTGATAAATCTGACTTCACCACCGAGTCAAGGGGATTGACTGCTTTTTTGTCTTCAATGAAGTCTCCGAGATGGCTGTCTTCCTCCTCGCCAATGGGCGTCTCCAGGGAAATAGGTTCTTTGGCAATTTTCAAAACTTTCTTGACCTTGTCCAGGGGAATATCCATCCTTTCGGAAATTTCCTCGGGAGTCGGTTCCCGCCCCAGCTCCTGCAACAGGTAGCGGGAAGTACGAATCAGTTTATTAATAGTTTCAATCATATGCACCGGAATGCGGATGGTACGGGCCTGGTCGGCGATGGCCCGGGTAATAGCCTGACGGATCCACCAGGTGGCATAGGTACTGAATTTATATCCCCGCTGGTATTCAAACTTGTCAACCGCCTTCATCAAGCCGATGTTCCCTTCCTGAATCAGGTCCAGAAACTGCAACCCGCGATTGGTATACTTTTTGGCGATACTGACCACCAACCTGAGGTTCGCCCGGATCAATTCACTTTTTGCCCATTCAGCCTTGCGCTCACCAGCACAAAGCTGAAGGTTAATCTGCTTCAGATCAGCCAGGCTGAAACCGGTATCACGGCGCAATTGGCGAACCTTGACGGACAGATTTTCAACCCGGAAAAACAAATCATCAAAATTATCCGCCGAGAGGGAGTATTGACGCAAAAAAGTCCTCTTTTCCCCCTTAACCTTCAAACAACGTTTACAACGCCGTTCAAGAGCAAAAAACCTTATACCATAGGTGGATTCCAGCCGGGTGACCATTTTCCCAAGACTCTGGCCCAAGCGGATAAAATCCTTTAACTTGGCGACAATATCGTCAATATGACGCTGCTTCAGGTTAATGGCCTGAAAGAGGTCAAACATCTCATGTTCCTGCGCCCGGATCCTGGCCCTGGCAGCCTTCCGTTGAAGCACGGTTTTCACTGTTTCATCAGGATGTTTCAAACGATTTCTGATAGCCCGGTTATCTTCATATAATGCAACAAGCTGTTCAATATAGCCGACAATTTTCTGGCGCAAATTTTCATCATCACCAACGGCCTCACCATCATCCTCACTGACGTCGACTTCATCCTCTTCCTCTTTGCCACCATCCTCCACTGAGTCTTCATCCACCTCTGCATCGCTGGTGACAACAATTAGATCCTCTTCGATCTCTTCCTCGATATCCTTGGAAACATCTTTAACCCGGAGAACTCTGGCAGCCAGCATTTCTCCAAGAAGCTGCAACTCCCTGATGGTAAGATGAGATTTGAGAATGGTTCTGATAACTTCATGCTCTCCCTCATCTATCTTTTTTGCAATTTCAACCTCGCCCTCCCTGGTAAGCAGGGAAACCGAACCCATCTCCCATAAATACATGCGTACGGGATCATGTTGACGATCACCTGCCGCCGGGGCGGCCGCCGGTTTTTTTTCTTCCACCTCATGAACCGAAGATTCTTCATCTTCAGCATCAACCAACCGGGGATGCTTCTGGGCATCAATGACCTCGATATCCAAGTCGGAAAACAGCATAATAATTTCATCAATTTTTTCCGGAGAAATTGCTTCAGCAGGCAGCACATTATTGATCTCGGCATAGGAAAGAAAACCTTTCTCCTTCCCTATTTTAAGCAGGTTATTCAACCCTTTAACATCAACAACCGCCAATTTCTCTTTATCGCTGCGGGTCAACTTTGCACCACTTTTATTTTCACTCATGCATAGCCTCATCACTTCTTATATTGATTAACAATATCCATCTTCCGACGCAGTAGATCCGCCATGGCTGCGGTGTCCTGGCAGTCCATGATCTTGGAATCAATTTCCTGCTCCTGACGACGGAAATAACGGATTTTCAACTTTTTCAGACAATCGGCAAGGGCCTGTTCTGCATCCCGTTCCTCTTCGGGCAGGTTCATCAGCACCAGGCGGGAATACAGAGTCAACAACTCATCTCGCTGTGGATGGGAGCCAAAAACCCCAGTCAAATCAACAGTGGAATTTCCGCCGAGTTTCAGCTGTTCCACAAAGATCGGTGATATGGGTTGTTCAAAACAGGCGTTCCCCAGATCAAAGGTTTGGAGCAACCGGGAGTAACGGCTCAAAATTCCCAGCACCATGTCCTCAGGATCAACACTCAGTGTCTGGACATTGGCAGCCGGAAGGTCTTGAGACTCATCTTTCTTGCGAAAACTCCCCTTATGCCGTACCCGGCCAAAGACTTCCAGCACCACTTCTTCGGCCAGATGCAACCGATCGGCAACCGTCCGCAAGGCCATACCCGCCATTCCCGATTCAGGCACCACCGCCACCAGACTGACAATCTCTTGTAAAACCGCCAGCCGTTCCGTATAACCACGACCCCGAGCTTTTTTCTCCTGCTCCGCCAGGTAGTAGTCAAAAAGGTCTACCTGATCCTGAAGTTTTTCCCGCAACTCTTGTGCCGGAAACTGCCGGGCCAGTTGATCAGGATCTTTAACCCCGGAAGGCAGCAGAACCAACGCCGGAAAAACACCGGCCCCGAGGAAAATCGGCAATGATCGGAATGCTGCCGCCAGCCCGGCTTTGTCGTTGTCAAAAAATACCGCCACCCGGTCACCGTAGCGCTTTACCAACTTCAGGTGATCTTCTGAAAGGGCCGTCCCCAGGGTAGCCACTACATTATCAATCCCCTGGGCATAGAGCGAGAGGGCATCCATATATCCTTCCACCATGAATACCTCATTCTGCTCGCCAATTGCCCGCTTGGCATGGTAAAGATCGTATAACAGGCGACGTTTATGGAACAGCGGCGACTCGGATGAATTAAGATATTTCGGCTCCGCTCCCGACAGGGTCCGACCGCCAAAGCCAACCACCTTACCGGTCACATCACGGATAGGAAAGAGCAGCCGGTCCCTGAACCGGTCATATATTTTACCATTATCCTTTTTAACAATTAAGCCGGCTTGTACGGCAATGTCAAGGTCAGCCGGCTTTTTTATTGCTTTAACCAGGTTATCCCAACCATCAGGGGCATATCCCAGTTCAAACTGTTCGGCCACCGTCGTCGAAATACCGCGCTCATCAAGATACTTCCCAACCATACCACCAAGATTACGCTGGAGCTGACGCCGGAAAAACTCATGGGCTCGTTCCAGGACCACCCCAAGCTGCTTTTTCAGCGATTGACGCTCTTGGGCATCTTCAGCATTCTGCCCTCGCTGCTCATAAGGCGTAACATCAAGACCGCAGCGGATGGCCAACCGCAAAATAGCTTCCGGATAGGTAAGGTTTTCAACCTTGCGGATAAAGGAAATGGCATCCCCACCAACCCCGCAGCCAAAACAATGATAGATTCCCTTCCCCCGATGCACCATGAAAGAAGGAGTTTTTTCCCCGTGAAAGGGACAAAGCCCCTTGAAATTCGCCCCGCTTTTAACCAGAGAAACATAATCGCCCACAACTTCAACCACATCCACCCGCTCACGCAATTCAGCAACAAATTCAGGAGGAAAATAATATGAAGTCATAGAATAGAGGGAAAATAGGAAAAGGCTGTAAAGTTTTACCTTTACAGCCGGATTGGATTATGTTTGAAATTTACAGGCATTAAGCGGAGTTTATTAACCAGTTTCAACTGATTTGTCAAGCACTTTTTCAATGAATCCTTATTGCTGTCCGATAAGGTTATCTTCAGTTTTTTAATCGGGGTTGATTACGGCGCTTTTGGCACTCAATTACCTAGTTTCCTTACAATACCGGAAAGTTCGCCAGGCTCACCCCGCTTTTCCGGGCGGCCAGTTCCACGTTCAGGCGGGCCAAAAATTTATACATCTCCACCTGGATCGGCATTTTCTGTTCCAAGACCTGCAGATGACCGGCAATGGTCTGATGGTCACCGCGGACAATGGGGCCGGTAAGGGCATCTACCGGGCCTTTCAATGCCAGGTTCTCAAGACTGCCACGAATGAGCGGCAAGAGCATTTCCCGGGCATCTTCCTCCCCGATACCGACCTGTTCAAGCATGGAAATGGCCAGGGATTCCAAGGCGATAAAAAAATTAGAAGCCACCACCGCCGCCGCATGGTAAAGGGGTTTGTCGGTAGCGGCAATCCGCAACATCCGCCCTTCCAGCGCCGCCACCAGCCGGCCAGCCAGAGGATAGGCCGCTTCATCCCCTTCAAAACAGAAATAGGAGCCCGGCAGCACCCGCAGGGCGGCAGCCGGGTCGGCAATAC
>DQWO01000346.1 GCA_011042595.1 Pseudomonadota bacterium | reverse complement strand
GCGATGCTCACTTGAGAACACAGAGAACACGAAGGAAAATTAACAGGTTATTTCTCTGTGCCCTCTGTGATCTCTGTGGTAAAAAATCATTTTGGGTTGCGGGCATCAAGCCCGCCTTAGATTACTATTGAAAAAGGGTTTTTCGCCATTATTCTACAATCATTGGCAGTTGCTTTCCGGTTCTTACATCGTACAATCCTTTATCGGTTAGCCTGAGAAAAGGTAAGCCGGTAAAGGAAAGAGTTTGATAATGAAAAAAAGGATTGTCAAGTTTTGACCCCAGAGTTTCCAATGCTGATTCAATTTTCTCTTCCCGTTGGTTTATTTCTTCCAGCGGCAGGTCCGCGCAAATACCGCCGATGGGTAATGGCAGCTCGGCCAGAATTTTTTCGCCATTGACAATGACAATTCCGCCTTTGATTTCCAGCAGCCGGTTGAAAGCCAGGGACATTTCCGCTTCACTGGCACCAAAGACCGTGGGTTGATAAGCTTCCCAGTTGAGGGTGGAGGCAAAAGCTCCGCGGTAGATGCCGGTGCCGGCCAGAAAACCACGATTTAAACGCTGTTCCCCATAGCGATTTATAATGACATATTTGAGGATGCTTTCTTCGGGGATAGTCCTGATGTTGCCATTTTCAACCGGGAGTTTGATTATTTCTTCATGGGTGACCATGCTGTGCTGGTCCGGTCGAATGGCCCGGATGTTGACCTCGTTTCCTTGGACTGGGTAGTTGAAATCAGCTGCGGTAAGGGGCGATAGCCGCAGAGATTGATAGGCCGCCTCCGGGTATTGGTAAGGGGATGGGGGGGGCAGTAATTGCCCCTGTTCGGCTACTATCTGACCGCCGGCAATGACCGTGTGTGGGGAAAAATCTCTCAGGTTTGGAACAATCTGCAGGTCGGCGCGAAAATGGGGGGCGATGGCTCCCAAATCACGAAAACCGAAAGCGGCGGCCGCGTTGATAGTCAGCATCTGGACTACGGTCAGCGGTTCAAAGCCGAGGGTCACGGCTTTGCGGGCCAGGACATCCAGGTGTCCTTGATGCAAAAGCCTGGAAGTGGTGACCCCATCCGTGGCGATTGATAGCTGGCGGAAATCACTGATCATATCCTTGATCGGGGCTACTCCGGCCAGATCCTGGCGGATACTTCCCTCACGGATCATCACATAGAGACCAAGGCGCAGCCGTTCCAGTGCTTCGTCGGCGGTAATAGGTTCATGGCAGGAAGAAATACCGGCGGCAACAAAGGCATTCAACTTTTCCCGGCGGGCCCCGGCAGAATGCCCCTGAAGGGGTAAATTGTGTTCCCAGGCCAGGGATAACAGCTCCAGGGTTTTTGCGTTTGGGTCGATAATTCGTGGCCAGTAGGCCTCGCCGATGCCGACTATCCGTGAATGAGCAAACAGCTCGGCGTATTCGTCGATAGAAAAAGGATGGGTTGTTTCCATCTCCGGGTAGGGCGGTGAAAAACAAGGGGCGGTGACCAGGATATTCATCGGCTGCTGTCGGGCTTCTTCAAGAAACCACTTAACGCCTGGCGCACCCATACTGCTGCCAAACTCGGTAACTTCGGTGACCACGGTGGTGGTTCCCCGGGGCAGTGCCAGACGGACAAAATCATGAAGACGGAAAACATTGGCTATATGGGTATGGGTTTCCACAAATCCCGGCAGCAGGAAAGCGCCTTTGGCGTCGATGAGTGTGGTCGCCGGACCATAAGCCCCCGTCTTGATATTGCCAACTGCCGCAATCCGTTCACCTTTGATAGCCACGTCGCTGCCTGAGATCAGCTCGGCGGTGAAGACATTGACCAGGGTGCTATTGGTGATGATCAGGTCAGCCGGTTCCTGCCCCAGAGCTGTGCGGATGGACTGTTTAATGGTTTCAGGATTCATGGAAGAAATTGTTTTCTTTTTTACGGTAGGCGGTTGCCGAGGCGGTGGCAATCAGGTTGCCGTTTTCATCCTTAACGGTGGTTTCGTAGGTGGCAATGCGTGGATTTCGGGAGACTTCCCGGGCTTCTGCCTGTAGTGATACCCCCATGGTCGGGGCTTTCAGGTAGGAAATACTCAAGCCCAGAGCCACAGCCAGGGTCCCATGGGTATTACAGGCCACCTGGAAGGCCTCATCAATGAGTGAAAAAATAGCGCCGCCATGAACCATCTGAAACAGGTTGCCCAATTCAGGTGTGGTAGTCATCTCAACCAGGGCATATCCGGGAGCGCAGTCAACCAGGCGTAGTCCCAGCTTGCGGGCGAAAGGTTCCTGCTCAACGGCTTCGCCGGCTCGGCGTAAAAGTTTATTGTCAGTCATAATGTTGTTCCCCGGCATTAATCCATTGCTGGATCATATCTTTGCCATAGTTGTCATTGAAGGTGGTTATGATTTCTGTAAAGGGAAGGTCTGGAAATTCTCCCCATTGTTTCAGATATTCAATGTGAAGTCGTCCATCCCGGCTGTGTTGGTCAAATACCGCATCCTGGTTGCCGTCAAAGTTTACCGGATTTATTTCCAGTCGTTCACACATGAAACGATCAAAGGTTGGGGTTGCTTTCAGCCAGCGGCCATCAAGATATATTTCATTGTAGCCATGGCAGTAAAAGATATCGGTTTTCATCATCTCTGCCAGTTTGGCCGGTACCTGGTGATTTCTGATATTCGCCAGCCGCAGGCGCGTCGGGATGCCGGCGGCCCGGCAGAGGGCGGCCAGCAGGACAGCTTTCTGGATGCAGTATCCCTTGCCCCGCGTGAGGATAGTGTGGGCCTGGTAATCTTTTCTACTGGTGGAAAAGCTGTAAGGGTTATAGCGGATTTCATCACGGACAAAGAGAAAGATGGCTTTGGCCATCATTTTTGTTTCAACCAGGGAGCCGGTCAGTTGCCGGGCGGCCTTTTTGATCCGGGGATGATCGCAATCAATAAAATAAGTGGCCTGAAGATATGGTTTCAAGTTTGATTCTGGCAATTTTATTGTATTCATGGATACGGCAAGAGCCTCCAGAGGCGATCTTAATAGATTTCAGCATACTTTATGATAGCGGGGGAAGTCAAGGGTCAGCTTGTCTACTTTTTCCTTGACAAACAAAAAAAATGAGTTTAGTTTCTGAGTTTCTTGTTCGGGCCCATAGCTCAGCTGGCAGAGCCACCGGCTCATAACCGGTAGGTCCCTGGTTCGATCCCAGGTGGGCCCATCGGATTTTTTTGGAGCAGAAATTGACATTAATGAAATATATTTCTCGAACTGCAGGGGGTGATTTCTCCTCCAGGCAGGAGAAAATGGTCTAAGTTAAAAGTGCACCCGTAAAGAGGGTGCACTTTTTTTATTTTTCATGGTGGCCAAATGATCAGCCAGAGGGACTTTATCAGTTTTGTTGAAGAGCGTATTCCGCTTGCATACAGTGAGGATTGGGATAATTGCGGGCTTCAGCTTGGGGACTCAAACTGGCCTTTGAAAGGAATACTTCTTTGCCTGGATGTGACTGCCGAGGTGGTGGCCGCCGCCAGGGAAAAGGGCGCGAATTTTATTTTTGCCCATCATCCCCTTTTATTTACGCCTTTGAGCAATATCAGGGTGGATCAATATCCGGCGACGGTTATCCGGGCGGCTCTGGTTGATGAAATCAGTGTTTATGCTGCCCATACAAACCTGGACGTGGTTGCCGGGGGGGTAAACGATGTGCTGGCTGAGCGCCTGAATTTGAGAAACTGTAAAGTTTTAAGTCGGACCGGTGAAATTGCGCTCTATAAACTGGCGGTATTTGTCCCGGCTGACAGCCGTGAAGAAGTAACTGATGCTATGTTTGCGGCCGGGGCCGGCAAAATTGATCATTACAGCAGCTGCTCTTTTTCTGTTTTTGGTACTGGCACCTTTTGCCCTTCGAGTGATGCGGTTCCCTATTATGGCGCTGTGGGCGAGCTTAATGAGCTGGATGAATTCAAACTGGAGGTCAGGGTTGAAGCAGCTTGCTTAAGTTCGGTGATCGATGTCCTTATGGATGTCCACCCTTACGAAACTCCCGCATTCGATATATATCCATTGGAAAATGGCGGCCGGCCGTATGGCCTGGGTCGGGTGGGGGAACTGCCTGATGGATTAAACTTGGGCGCAGTTGTGGATCTGATTAAAGAAAAATTATCACTCTCCCAGGTTCGGGTTGTTGGTGCCGGGATGCGGGCTGATGGGGAGAAATCAACGCCGGTTAAGCGCCTTGCCATTTGTGGTGGCAGTGGATTTTCTCTCTACCGGGACGCAATTGATGCGGGGGCTGATCTTTTCCTGACCGGAGATCTTAAATATCATGATGCCAGGCTGGTGGAAGCGACGGGGCTGCCGGTGGTTGATGCCGGTCACTTTGCCACGGAAATACCGATCCTGGAAACCCTAAAGGATGAATTTTGCCTTTATCTGCAGCACCATAACGGTGAGCAGGTAGAGGTTCATATATATGAACAGGAAACAGACCCCTTCCAGGGGTGGTAATAAAAAGCCGGGAAAAGCCGGCAGGGAGGAAACGTTTTGGAGAATCAGATTCAGTTTTTATGGCGGTTGCAGGTGATAGATCTCAACTTGAGTGAAATGCAGGGGCAGGAAGAGCAGCTTGATTTCGAGATTGACCGATTGAAAAAGGATGAAGATGAGCTTGCTGGTGTACTAGCTGGATTAGAGGAACAAGTGGCTGCCAAAAATGGTGAGCGGCGGAATATCCAGACTGAAATTGAGCGGCTCAAAGGGATGGTTGAACAATCAAAAACTAAGCTGACCCAGATAACAAACAACAAGGAGTATTTTGCCGCCCTGAAGGAGATTGAGTCCAGCGAAAAGGAAATGAGTGCGTTTGAAACCGGTTTGCTGGAATTGCTTGAAGAAGTGGAGACGCTGCAATCACAGATAAATGATCAGCAGACCCTGTTGGCTGAGAAACGTGAAACAATTGCGACTCGGAAAGCTGAAACCTCAAGTCAGGTAAAAAAACTGAGTAAACAGTCATCTTCCTCCCAGAAGGAACGGAAAAAAATCATTGCCCTCCTGGATAAACGATTGCTGGCCCGCTATGATCGTATCCGCCGGCGTTTTCCCAATGCCGTGGTCAGTGTTAAACGGGGAACCTGCATGGGTTGTCATGTCAATGTGCCGCCCCAG
>DQWO01000256.1 GCA_011042595.1 Pseudomonadota bacterium | reverse complement strand
CAATTAGGTGTTGTCCCGGATGGGTTCTTGGTATTGTTTGTCGGTTCCCGCTTTCGCACTAAAGGATTGGACCGGGCCCTGCGGGCCATAGCCGGGTTGCCGACTGAATTGAAGCAAAAATGCCGATTAGTGGTAGTTGGTGAAGATAAAAAGCGTTTTTACCAGCGTTTGGCCAGTTCACTTGGCTTGGGCGAAAGGGTTGCTTTTGTTGGTGCCCAAACTCACATGAGCAGTTATTACTTTTCTGCTAACCTTTTACTGCACCCTCCTTATGTTGAAAGTGCCGGTGCTGTTTTACTCGAGGCAATGGTGTGTGGTTTGCCGGTGCTGACGACAGCTAACTGTGGTTTTGCTCCCCATATTGTTGCTGCTGATGCTGGCATGGTATGCTCATTGCCATTTGATCAGCAGCAGCTTGACCAATTCTTGGCTGAAATGCTGGTTTCTGATAAAAAATCTCTATGGCGGCGAAATGGCATATCCTATTGCGAGCGGGTTGACCTTTATGGTCTGATTGATGAAGCAGTTCGGGTTGTTGTTGCCCGGGCGGAGAAAAACCGGAAACTGAAATGATTTACATCCGTGAAGATCTCAAAGACATCTTCCCCCGGACATGGAGTGTTGATAATTTTTTAAGGATTGATGGCAAAACTGTCAAACAGGTGGTTGCGGAGCGCAAAACCATTTCTTTTGAGCTCCATGGCCGGCCTTTTTTTCTTAAAGCTCATTTTGGTGTTGGTTGGAAAGAGATATGGAAAAATCTCTTGCAGTTGCGCCTGCCGGTTCTGGGAGCAAGAAATGAATGGGAGGGAATCCGTTCCCTGGAACGCCTGGACATTCCTACCATGAAGATCGCTGCCTTTGGTCAGGAAGGTAGAAACCCTGCCAGGATGAAATCATTTATCATCACGGATGCTCTTCAGTATACCGAGGACCTGGAATCATGGTTGCCGATTCTAACGGAGAACTATGGTTATCATGTGGCACTGCCGCTGAAATGGTCAGTAATCAGGGAGGTTGCCCGAATTTCCCGGAAGCTGCATACCAACGGGATCAATCATCGTGATTTTTATCTCTGTCATTTGCGTATTGACCTGAACTTCTCTGGCCGGGAAGCTGATCAACCGCGAATTTATGTTATGGATTTGCATCGGGTTGCAATCCGTCAGCAAACACCTTCCCGCTGGATGATCAAGGATATTGCCGGGTTATTGTATTCCACCCTTCATGCTTCCCGGAAAATCAGCTTGACTAGAAATGATTTTCTGCGCTTTGTCAGCGTCTATGATGATCTTTGCTGGCGTCAAAGTCTGATAAAAAATCGATATTTCTGGCAAAAAGTCTTACAGCGGGTGATACGCACTCATCGGAAGGGGTCTTCTTCCGGTTTGGCATTGCCGATGTACATGAATCAATGGCTTGAACAATGATCTTATAAAATTGTTCCTGCCAGAGGATAGCCTGCAAGGTCCAAAGGAGAGAAGTTAACACAGTGTGATATTGATGTTTGTGGCAAATCCATCACATATGCTGTTTTTTGAGTAATGTATGGATTGCCTCGAGTATATTTTCAGGCAGGATGGTTTGCCGGCAACGCTCATCCTGCTGGCAGGTACGTAGGAGACAGGGGGAACAATTCATAGTTGACTGGAAACAGGTATGTTTTTCACCCCGGGGGCCGTTACGCCGATGATCAGTGGCCAGGTAGTACGATATGGTTGAAGTCCCCAGGGCGGCGGCGATGTGGATTGGCCCCGTATCACCACCCACCACCAGGTCCGCAATTTTAAGTAAAGCCATCAGTTCCACCAGATCCCCCCGGGGCCAGACGATTGTGTGGGGACATGCTGATGCTATCTTTTTGACGGCGTCCAACTCTTCTTCATTACCCCAGGTTAGCAGGGGGGGAATTGTCCTGGTTTCCCACAATGACCGGGCCAGTTCAATCCATGACTCAATGGACCATAATTTTGTTTCCCAGGTGGTTCCATAATGAAAGATAATCAGTGGTCCCTTTTCCTTCCTGAGCGCCGATAATTTTTTTTCAACCTGGTTCAGATAATGTGAGTCAGCCTGCAGTGGTCCCTGCAGCAGGGGAGGCGGGCTTCCGGGAAAGGCGCTGGTTGTCAGGGCAAGATTTTTATCAATAATATGCGTGACAGTTTTCCCCAGGCCAATATGACGGTTGGTGGCTAAGATGTTCGGCCATTCTCTGACCTCATCGGCATCAAAACCATAGCGGAGAGGGGCTCCGGAAAAACGGGTAAACATCCCGCTTTTGCTGTTGCCCTGGAGATCAAGGACGAGATCATATTTTTCCCGTCGCAATCTGCTGATGGTGCTGATTATTCCTTTAATGGCGGTTTTTATCCCCTGGCGGCGCCATTTTTTGGTATTGATAAGTTGGATTTTATCAATCAATGGCTGGTTGACCAGTAGCGGGGAAAACTGCTCTTCCAGGAGCCAGTGAATTTCCCGTATCTGCGGGCAGCTTTTCAGATAGGCGGCCACCGGCAGGGTATGGATGATATCGCCCAGGGCACTGACTTTGATCAACAGGACTTTCATTGATGTATATCCAGTAATTTTGCCGCCGCCTGGAAAACTTTTTCAGCCGTAACCGCATCCCCAATCCAGTTGGTGGAGCGGATCATGATCTTTTCATCCGTTAGAGATTTCATTCTCAGGCTTCCGAATGAGTTCTAACCGTTTACATTGTCTAGAGGTTCGGCCTCATCGATGAGCATGATGGGGATATCATCCCGGATCGGGTAACGTAGCTGGCAGTTATCGCAGATCAACCAATTTTTATCCGCGGCCAGGGTTAGCTCTTTTTTGCACTGGGGACAGACAAGAATATCCAGCAGTTCCTGGTTAATAGCCATTTTTTCTCCTGTTTTAGCTGTTTTTACTTTCCTATTGCAAGCCGGGAGATAATCCATTGTATCGCCTGCAGCAGATCAGTGGCAATGTAAGCCGGTTGTGCCTTCCCGATTTTGTCCAGCTGTTTTTTTTCTTCTCTGCCATAGCCGGTTAGCACCAGGATGCCTTCAGCCCCGGTCCGGTTGGCCAGTTCCATATCCACACATTTATCGCCCACCACAAATAATTGTCGTTTCCCCAGCTGCAAATCATCAATCGCCTGTTCGACCATCCCGGGATGAGGTTTGCGGCAATTACATGCGCGGCGGTAAGGTGCTGTCCCCTCCGTCGGGTGATGGGGACAGTAATAAATAGCGTCAAGGTATGCCAATTCTGTTTCCAGGAGTTCATTGAGGCGTTGGTGCAGTTGCTCCACCACTGATTCGGAAAAATAACCCCGGGCGACTCCCGACTGGTTGGTAATCATAATGACCGGTATTCCGGCCTTATTGAGCAGCCCAATAGCCCGGGCGGCTCCGGGAATGAGTTTGAGCTGCCCGATATTGTCCAGATAACCAACTTCCTCGATAATCGTGCCATCACGGTCCAGAAAAACCGCTGTTTTTTGTATTGTTGGGTCTGATGATCTGATGGGCATGATTTTATCCCGATTATATCAACGTGCTTCAATGGGAGGTACTATACTATACCCTAATGACAAGCGGGATTCAAGCAGCTCAATGAAGTGATTTTGTGGTTCAATCTGTAACTTGATATCAGCGACCAGCAATTCCGGCAGCAACCGGCATGTTTCAGGGAAAGCAGTAATTTTAACCGCGTCTTTGGCGGTGGTCACTGTCAGCTGACAGCTAGCGGCTGTCTGACTGATCTTTTGTAGACTTTTCCGGTCGTAATTCATGTGGTCAGCAAAGGGAAGGGTGTGTTGCAGCTTAATTCCTATATTTTCAAGTTGTTGGAAAAAATAGTCCGGATTGGCAATGCCGGCAAAAGCCAGCATTTTTTTTCCTTGTAGTTGATCAACAGTGAGCAGCCTGGATGGCTGTCTGAGGTTGTACAGGGATTTGAGTTGATAGCTGGCGGTAAACAGCCGTGCAGGTGAGATGAAATCAAAAACTTTGCAGCTTTTTTTGGCAAAATATGTATGGTGAGCATCAAACTTGTTGAAAACTACCAGGTCAGCTCTTTGCAGGGCTGAAATCGGTTCCCTCAAGGGGCCGGCCGGTAGCAGGAATCCATTGCCAAAAAGCCGTTGGCTGTCGATCATGACAATATTCACGGTACGCCGGAGCCGGCGGTGCTGAAAACCATCATCCATGATGATTATATCCGGCTGCCAGCGGGAACAAACAGCCCGGGCTCCCCGGCTGCGATCAGCATCCAGCACCAGGGATGCCTGGGGGTGACGGGCATGCAGCATGGCTGCTTCATCACCCAGTTCACTGACTTTATAGGTATTCCCTGCATCCGGGAGAAGTACCAGTGAGCTTTGACTGCTGCTGCGTTTATAACCTCGGGTAAGAATTGCTACCTTTTTCCCCTGGCGGCTGAAATAGTTTGTCAGCCAGCTGACCATGGGGGTTTTCCCGGTGCCCCCGACCGTCAGGTTGCCAACGCAGACAATTGGTACCGGTACCTGATTTTCCCGCAACACGTGCCAATCGTAGAGGGTATTGCGGCTGCCAACTGCCAAGCGGTAGCCCAGGGATGCCGGGTAGAGCAGGTAGCTGGACAGGTTGGATATATTACTCATGAGAGAGGGAAGATGGTGCTTGCAGGTAACCTTCAATACAGATGTCAGTGCCAAAACGTTTGATCTTTAAATCTTTTACTCTCTGGGCTTCAGGGATAAAATTAATGCCCTGGCCGCCCATCATGCCGGTAGAACCCCGGCCACCGATCAGCAGGGGGGCAAAAAAGAAACATATTTTATCAACAATGCCGGCATCCACGGATGAACCGCTGATTTCAGAGCCACCCTCAATGAGTAAAGACATGATTTCAAGCCTGGCCAGTTCGTTCATTAAAGTTTTCAGGTCCAGTTGTCCCAGTTCATTAGCCGGTATTTGCAGAAGGTGATGGACCCTGTCCTGATAAAGTTTAAGCTCATCATGCTTCTTGCAGCTGGTGGCCAGGATGAGTTTTTCCTTTGCATCCTCGCCAAAAATTTTAGCATGCAGTGGTGTCCTCAGGCGGGAATCAACAATGATCCGATAAGGATTGCGGCCTTTTTTTTGTGGTAGTCTGGTAGTCAGTTTGGGATTG
>DQWO01000185.1 GCA_011042595.1 Pseudomonadota bacterium | reverse complement strand
GGATTGCCTCCCTGCTCTTTCACGGTGGGCTCCATTACGGGATCGATTTTGCCGGTGGAACCCTGGTGCAGGTGAAGTTCAGTCAGCCGACTACTCCCGACGACATACGAAATGCGCTGAAAGGTCTTGATCTTGGTTCCAGTACCATTCAGCAGTTTGAGGATGCCAGTGGTGGGGAATTCTTAATCCGGGTGGAAAAATCAAAATCTGATCTTGTTGGTCTGTCGGATGAAATCAAAGCAACCCTTGATAAAGTATATGGTGCCGACCATGTTGATATCCGCCGGGTGGAAATGGTTGGTCCTAAAGTTGGTGAGGATTTGCGCCGGAAAGGGTTTATGGCGATTATTTATGCCTTGGTCGGGATTCTCATCTATGTGACCTTCCGTTTTGAATTCAAGTTTGCTCTGGGAGCGGTGGTTGCTCTGTTCCATGATGTGATTATAACCGTAGGAATTTTTTCCTTGCTGGATAAGGAATTCAGTTTATCCATCCTGGCTGCCTTGTTGGCTATTGTTGGTTATTCACTCAATGATACCATTGTCGTGTATGATCGCATCAGGGAAAATCTGCGGAAACCGGGGAAACGATCATATGAAGAATTAATTAACACCTCCATCAATGAAACCCTCAACCGTACCATCCTGACTTCAGTAACGACCATACTGGTTCTTGTCAGTCTTTTTTTCCTTGGCGGTGGGGTTATCCATGATTTTGCCTTTGCTCTGATGATCGGCGTGATTGTGGGTACCTATTCATCTATCTTTATTGCCAGCCCCATTGTTATTGGCATGAAAGGGATTAAATCCTTCCAAGGGAAGCGGAGCCGGATGTCAACCTGAATCGAGGTCATATGATCAGTATTGCTGAAATTTTTTACAGCATACAGGGGGAGTCCACATTTTCTGGACTCCCCTGTGTTTTTGTCCGCTGTTCCGGCTGTAATCTGTCCTGTTCCTATTGTGACACCAGGTATGCCCGGGAGCCATCAAGCGGGAAACTGCAAACCATTGATGAAATCATGGACAGGGTAACCTCCTTTCCCGTTAAAATGGTGGAAATTACCGGCGGCGAACCGCTGCTGCAGCCTGAGATTAATCAACTGATTGATCGACTTCATTCAGCTGGAAAAGAAGTCTTGCTGGAAACCAATGGCTCGTTGGATATCTCTGGAATTGACCGGCGGGTGCAGGTTATTCTTGATGTCAAAACCCCTGGCAGCGGCATGGCTGCCCTTAATTATGAGCAGAACTACCAGCAGCTTGGCAGTAATCATCAGCTTAAATTTGTGCTCTGCAGTGAGGACGATTTCTGCTGGAGCCGGGATTTTGTCCGGGATCGGCTACCTGAGTCAGCAGAAATTATTTTCAGCCCGGTAGTGGAGCGATTGAGCGCGACGCGGCTGGCGGAATTGATTCTGCAGGAACACCTGCCGGTACGCCTGCAGCTGCAGCTGCATCGAATTCTCTGGCCTGAAGTGGATCGGGGAAAATAATGAGTGAGAAAAAAGCGGTCATCCTGCTCAGCGGCGGGCTTGATTCAGCCACCGTCGGTGCCATTGCCCGCCAGCAGGGATATCGGCTATATTGTCTGAGCTTTGACTATGGCCAGCGCCATTATTGTGAACTTGAAGCGGCGAGCAGGGTAGCCCGGTCGCTGTCGGCAGTGCGGCATTTAACCTTGCGCCTGGATTTGAACCTGATCGGCGGTTCTTCACTTACCGACCAGAAACTGTCCGTACCCAGGAATAAGGTTTCTGCTGATGAATCTGAGATTCCCATAACCTACGTACCGGCCCGTAATACCATTTTTATCGCCCATGCGGTTGCCTGGGCCGAAACCCTGGAAGCCCGGGATGTTTTTCTGGGGGTCAATGCCATTGATTACAGTGGCTATCCTGATTGCCGGCCTGATTTTATCCAGGCCATGGAACGGGCGGTAAACCTGGGAACAAAACTGGGAGTAAATGAAAAAGCCCCTTACTTTCGCCTGCATACCCCGCTGATTGAGCTGCATAAAGATGAAATAATTCAGCTGGGCATCAAACTCGGAGTTGATTATGGTTTAACTCACAGCTGCTATGATCCTGATGATCAGGGAAAACCCTGTGGTCAATGTGACAGCTGCTGTCTGCGCTTACGGGGATTTGCAGTGGCCGGGTTGGATGATCCATTGGATTATCAGGGTTAGATGCGGGAAAGCTGGATAATATCCATTACCTTTTTCATAGTTCCGGGATTGCCGGCAGCAACGATAGGCAGGGTTTTTTCCAGGTCAAGGGTCAGTTCATCAAGATTTTCACCCAGCATGCCGGTAATGACGCCTCCGACCTCCTCCAGGATGACTTTGCCGGCCACATAATCAATGGTCCGGGACGGGATGGGATAGAAAAATATATCAATATTACCGGCCGCGAGATAACAGATATCCAGAGCGGTCGAGCCCAGGCAACGGGCTCGTTCAAACATATCCAGCAGTGGTTCCACCCGTTTCAAGCCAGCCTTGTTATGGGCCGCTTCAAAGACAAAAGCCCGGGGGATTTCTACATCCTTGCCTTCGATTTGTTGGCCATTGACAAAAGCGGCTGATCCTCTGATGGCATGAAACTCATCACCATTGGCCAGGTTACGGACGTAACCAAGGACCACGTCATTAACAGTTTTTCCCGTAGCCAGGGCCATTGAAGTCGCATAGTAGGGAATTCCCTGGCGGGCGTTGAAACTGCCGTCCAGGGGGTCAATGATGATGTGGGTGTCCGGATTATTGCCAAACTCGCGAATGCCCAGCTCTTCGGAAACGAGGATGAATTCCAGATCGAAGTTATTGTGCAGGGTTTCCAGCTTGTCGAGGATGATATCTTCGGCGATCTTGTCTAACTTCAGGGTCATATCACCACCGGCACCCTTGCCGATAATCAGCGCACCATCCACAGTGCCGGCATACTGCTTCATCTGCTCAGCAATCTTACCGCCCAGCTCCTGAAATGTATTAAGCCAGAAATCAAGGTCCATGAAACACCTGTTTTTGAAGTTATCCTATTGTTCTCTCTCCTTAGTACTTCCATCTTTTCACTATCATATTCTTTGGAGGTTGGCAAGAAGCCAAGGATATGGATCTGAAAATCCGATACCTTGAGTAGTTGTGCCTCTCCCTGGGCCAGGACTGTCGGTGTCTACGTTTTTGCTTGGCCCTGATCTACATCTTTGGCGCCGAGATCTTTCGGATACTTTTTTTGTTGAAAAAATAAATATATCTCGAAATCCATTGACAATAGGTCTGCTCGGTTCTATAGGCATTGTGGTAGTATCTCAGTTTTTCTCGAACCTGGTCCATCAATTTGAGCGCTGGATTTGGCGTAAGTTTCCTTTTATTGATACTGTTCGGCAGTGCAAGTGATCACGAGGATAATCATGAAAAAGGTTAACCTATGATGCGTTTGAAGCAACCCAAATTACCAATGGAGCTATAATTACTGTTTGATTGAGTTTGCAAAGGAGAGTCCCAATGAATATTGAAATCAAAGATCACTTTATGGCGGCATGGGAGAAATGCTTTCCCGGCAACGAACTCCCCATTGTCTGTTTTTATTCCAATGAGTTGGGTGATGTAAAATTTCCAGATCATCCCAAACCTAACAAAAAAGGATACACGTGCATCTTCAGCCAAATTGCACCTGTAAAGCAAGGGCATTCACGTGCTTTTAATATTGAAAACCTTGGCTGCTTCGGTTCATTCCTTCCTTTTGGTTTTGATATCAACCTATCAGAGGATGTGAAGAACTATATCTGCAATATTGAGCGTGTTAAAAAAAGCTATGATCATGTCGAGAGCATATACAAACACCGCCCTCCTAAAGAGGCTCCAGGAAAATATCTTGTGTTTAAGCGTTGGGATACGCTTGAAGAAAAGGATGACCCACAGGTGGTTATTTTCTTTGTTACGCCAGATGTCATTGCCGGCCTCCATGGGTTGGCAAATTTTGACACTATGACACCATACAGCGTCATTGCCCCATTTGGCACTGCTTGTGATGCTATTGTCGGGTTTCCATTATCTGAACTTGAATCCGAAGATCCCAAGGCAGTACTGGGGGCCTTTGATCCTTCCGCCAGAATTTACTTTAAACCAAACATCTCAACTTTTGCTGCTCCCTGGCCAAAGTTTTTGAGCATGCTGCACAATATGGATAAAAGTTTCCTAGAAACAGAAGGGTGGTCGAAAGTGAAATCCAGGATTCAAAAAGGGTGAACAGCATTTTAAAAATATAGAAACCTGAAAGTGATGCAGAATAACAATTAAACAAATCATCGACAAAGTTGACACATCCAAAGTCAAATTCAAAATGAGAAAAGAAACATGAGGACCACTCACGACCGTCTGCGGCATACAATATTGTACGAAACTCTGCTGCTTGCCCTTAGCGTCCCCCTGCTTTCATTAATCC
Organism: Pseudomonadota bacterium; assembly: GCA_011042595.1. Classification (GTDB taxonomy): domain Bacteria; phylum Desulfobacterota; class Anaeroferrophillalia; order Anaeroferrophillales; family Anaeroferrophillaceae; genus DQWO01. The sequence continues at coordinate 722 of DQWO01000185.1, read as the reverse complement.
TGCACCAACCTCCTGTCAAAATAGGATCACTGGGGATTTTTTTCAGCACAGCCGCCATGACCTTGAACTACGTGTACAATCTGCTGTTTGACAAGGCTCTGTTGCGTTTGGGAAGACCTTTGTACCCTAGGGGCTGGCGGCTGCGAGCCCTACACGCCTTGCTGTTCGAAGGCGGCTTCATATTTGTAACTGTCCCTGTCGAAATGGCTTGGCTGAGATACACGCTCTGGCAGGCTCTGGTCTTAGACGTGGGGTTCCTCGTGGCCGTGCCCGTGTACACCTTCGTCTACAACTGGTTGTACGATTGGGTATTCCCGCCGAAATTGGCATCGAAAATTGCAGAATAATTTGGCATAAAAAGTTAGAGTCAAATCTTTATCCTTGACAATGTAATGTTTTTGTCACCTCGAATTTTACGAATATCGAGAACGCCACAACCAATGCTTCGCCCACTTCGACGGGGTCAGACCCGATTACTTTTGTCAAGATGAAAATAGGGACAAATTACCTTTAATTTCAATTACTTAATCGGCAAAAAATCGCCGAACGAAAGCATTCATCCGACCGCGTTCAGCGCCCGTTTTTTTCTTTGAGCATCACGGCGCGGCGGCTGATGCAGGTCGTTATGTGTGAAAAACGAAGCTGCAATAAAAAGATGGAAGAGACTTAAATGGAAGTAAAAAAAACTGGTGGCGCAAGAGTTGGAATGTTCAACGCTACAT
>DQWO01000344.1 GCA_011042595.1 Pseudomonadota bacterium | reverse complement strand
GTCCTAAATTTCCCGGTAAAAAAAGAGTAAGCACTCTTTTTTTGTCAATAAACTTGCTTAATCAACCAAATAGTCATGATTAATATTTTCACCGTCCTTAATCAGGCCGGCACTGCCAACGTCCATGTCATGATCACCTTGTCGCATTAACGTCTTACTTGAAAAATGGCTCAAATAATCGAAGATTCCATTTGGATGAATTTTTTATAGGAACAAGCAATGTTAAAAATTTTCACACTTTTGGCAGACTGGATCGTCGTAGAAGTAATGAATCTATCTATGACCGAAAATTTAGCCCAAAGTTTACATTTTTTTATTGAGGATACCACCAAAATCTTATTTCTCCTTGTAGTCATGATTTATGCCATCGCGGCAATTAGAGCCAGCCTCAACCTGGAGAGCGTACGAGATTACTTGAAAAAGCGGTCAAAATTGGGGGGATATATCTTTGGGGCGATATTTGGCGCGGTTACACCTTTTTGTTCTTGTTCCAGCATCCCACTATTTTTAGGATTTACGACAGCAAGAATTCCAATAGGGATTACCATGGCATTTTTAATTACGTCTCCAATGATAAATGAGGTCGCGATTATCATCCTGGGGAGTTTGCTGGGATGGAAATTCACCTTGGCTTATATCAGTGTGGGGATAAGTATTGGCATCAGTGCCGGTTTTATTTTGGATTCGTTAAAAGCCGAAAGATACTTAAAGCCCTTTTTGTTGAAAAATCTTACTGCTACCACTACAGAAGATCAAATAGTCCGAACTATGGAAAAACCAAATAAATTTTCGCTAAAAGAGCGTCATCAATACGCTTGGGCGGAATTGAAAGATATTTTGGGAAGAGTCTGGAAGTGGGTATTCATTGGTGTCGGGGCAGGGGCTGTTTTACATGGCTATGTGCCGGAAGCATGGGTTACAAGCACTCTGGGGGATGGGCAATGGTGGTCAGTTCCGATTGCGGTCCTCCTGGGAATACCTCTCTATTCAAACGCCACCGGGATGATTCCGGTCATGGAAAGTTTGCTGTTTAAAGGACTTCCTGTGGGAACAACACTGGCATTTTCCATGAGTACCATTGCCGCTAGTTTCCCTGAATTTATTTTGCTTAAACAAGTCATGGAATGGAAACTTCTGGTAATTTTATTCATCATTCTTCTCATTGCATTTACTATGGTAGGGTGGTTTTTCAATATTTTCTGGGCTGTTTAAAAAGAGGAGGGAACAATGAAAAAGATTAAAATTTTGGGCACCGGCTGCAAGCGATGCCGGCAACTGGCGGAAAACGCGGAGTCGGCAGCGAAAAACCTCGGGATTGATTATGAACTGGAAAAAGTTACTGATCTGAATGAGATTGTCCAATTCGGCGTCATGATAACCCCGGCACTGGTAGTCGATGACCAAGTCAAGGCCAGCGGCAAAGTACTCTCACCTGATGACATCGGTAAAATACTTGAATGAACATTAGCAGCCGAACTATAAATCCAGAAACTTCGGGAAACCCAGTTTAAAACCTTTTCCCGGCAGGGTCATAAGGGTTGAGGTCCCATGGGCTACCAGATCTCCTTCTTCATCCACCACCTTTGCTTCGGCATAGCTGATGGTTTTCCCCGGCCGGAGACAATGGCCCTCTGCGGTCAGAATACCGGTTTGTACCGGTTTCAGGTAGTTAAGCTTGAGATCCACGTTTACCAACCCCGCATCTTCAGGAAGCCTCGCGAAAGCAGCCCAAAAGGTTGCCGTATCGATAAGCGTGGCCAGAACCCCGCCATGAGCAATACCATAGGGCTGCAGATGACACTTTCCCATTTCAAGCTCCACCATTGCCTGGTCCTGAGAGATGGAAATCAGTTTCATCCGCATATGGTGTGGAAAGGGGCTGGATGATATCAGTTTGTACAGCCGACACAGATATTCATCATTCAGCTTTTGCATGATGGTTCATCCATACTTTTTTATTTACTCTTTTTCGAAATGTCATCCTTTGCCGTCTTTTCTCCGTCGGTCGCAAATTTATGAGAATTTTTACCATCTTTTGCACCCTTTGATATTTCATCCTCCTGCTGACAGAAATCCGCTGGATCATGGGCAAATAGATGGCCGAGCAGGCCGTTGATTCTGAAAATCCGCTGATCATTCTCCAAGCGGACATAGGTATGCAGAAAATCAGCCGCCACCTTGCCAACCACCAGGCCCACCGGCTTGCCGGCGGCAATACCATGTACCCGGATGCCCTTTTCCTCATCCACCTGATAAGAGGTGAATTTCTGCTTGCCTGAAGTCACCATGCTGTCCAGTTTAAGGTTTTTTAAAGCTGTCAGGATTTGCCGGACCATCTCTTCTTTGACTTTGCACTCGGCCATCCCTTCCACTTGCCAGTGGTCATCTTTTTTCACCAAGGTTACCGGCTTTTTCCCCGGAGAGGAAAGCTCCAACCGCTGCCAGGTTGATAGTTTGGTTGTTGCAAAGGGCTGTTGCCCGGTGTTTTTATGCCGCCCCTCACCCTCCCGGCCCATAAACCAATAAAAAACGCCGCAAATCAACAATAAAACAATTACCAGTATGGTATTTTTACTTTTCATTGCCAGACCCCTATCTTGATCCTTACTTTTTCCTGATCAGTATTCATTGGGAAACTGCTTACTTCTCCATTAACCGGGCCACCCTTTTCTTAATCCGCCGGCGGCGCCAACGCCAGTACATCAGACCTGCTAAAATCAGCAAGAACGGAACCAACAGAATATCGGCATAAACCAACGCCTGCTGCATGGTCGGCTCCATTTCTTTCAAGGGACGATTTCCCATCCCCCGGGAGCGGATGCTAATCAACCCTTCATCCTGGAGCAACCAGTCAACACTGTTGAAGAAAAATGAAGCCATCAACCCGTCCAGGTAATCATTTTTCATAAAATCACTGCAGCCCACTACAATCAGCCTGCCTTTATCAGTGGCCTTCACCAAGGCCTGCTGTAATTCCTGCACCGGGGGAATATCATTTTTATTCTCGCTCTCAGCCTTATCAGCCTGCACCTTAGTCTTGTCCTCACCCCCCTTGCCGGACTGTTTCTCTTCATCTTTCGCCGCCGACTGCGGCAGGGGATGATCGGCAAAATAGCTGGAAAGCTTCCCGGTTACCGTGGCCGCCACCACGTAAGGACCCTGGTTGAAGCTCTCCACCTCATAGTTTTTATAAGGATCAATCTCAAAACTCTTGGTCTGCAGTTTACTTTTAGACGATGAGCGAACCAGCCAGGTAAATAATCCCGTAGCCCCATCAAGGGGAGCAACGGTGCTGACGAAGGGGAAATGGAGACTCTGGAAATCAGAGACCATCACCTGGCTGCGGTTCAGATCCACCAGGTTGGGAAAAAGTGGATAATTCACCATATTGGAAACCATGAACTGACCCTGGCGGCTCTGGATTGAAATCCGTTCATTCCGGGCATCCATCAGCAGATCAGGGTTAATGGTCACCCCATAGGCATGCAGCAGATCATCAAGGTTGTTTTCCTGGTTCATCCAGGCCATCATCACCTGCAGGTTGCTCCGCAACGGACTGGCAAAAAAAGCCACCCCTTTTCCGGCCATCACGTAGCGATCAATGAGGAAAAACTGCCAGGGGGACAATTTTTTCTGCGGGACCAGCACCACCAGGGCATCCGCCAGATCATCCAGCTCTTTTGCTGCTCCCAGGTCAAGGAAGACCACCTGGTACTGCTGCTGCAGCACCTGGAGCACCTGGCTCAGATCCCGCTGAACCATGGAGACATTATCAGTAGCAATGGCCACCCGGGGCTGATGGGTGGAGGTCAGCTTGCGGATCAGGCTGGTTATCTTGTAATCCAGGTCATCGGTTTTCTGTACGTAGGGAATAACTTCGCTTTTATCCTGATAATAAAGGGCCATCCCCAGGAAACAATTTTTAACCTCCAGCTTGTTACTGGAAACATCGGAAAGTTGGATCTGGGGAATCCCCAATTGCTTCATCTGTTTTTTTACTTCCGAATCCAGATCCGGATCAATGAATTCATAATGCAGGTTCTGGCCGGCAAAAACTTGATATTCCTCCAGCTTCTCGCCGATGAAACGCCGGTACTCACTATAAGGGAACGGTAATTCGGTGGAAAAATAAACTTTCACCTGCAACGGGTCATCGAGCTTTTGCAACAACTGCCTCGTATATTCCGGCACAGTATAAATCTGTCCTTCACTCAGGTCAAAACGTTTATAAACCCGCTGGGACAGCAGATTAACGAAAACCAGGATTCCCACCAGCGCCAGCAGGGCAATCAGGGCGTTAACGCCGTATTTTCTTTTAGCATCCATAGCCTATCCCCTCCACTTGCGACGCTGGACATTGTAAAGGGACCAGCAGAAAAAGAGCACAATCACACTCAGATAATAAACCAGATCACGGCTGTCTATAACCCCGCGCGACAACGCCTTGAAGTGATTTTCCACACTTAAATAACCGACCAGCCTGCCAATGGGTGGGGGCATCCAGGCAATGAATTTATCGATAATAAAAAGAAAGAATGAAACCAGGAAACTTAAAATAAACGCCGACAGCTGATTTCTCACCAAACTGCTGGCCCAGAGTCCCACCGCCATAAACGCCGCCCCCATGAGCAACAGGCCGAAATAACCGGTAAACAGAGCCCCAAGATCAGGATTTCCCAGGACAATAATGGTCAACAGGTAAGGAAAAGTCAACAGTACCGCCAGCGACATGAGCAACACCGCCGCACCATATTTCCCGGCCATAACCGCAAAAGAGGTCACCGGATAAGTAAACAGCAGCTCCGCCGTCCCATGTTTCTGTTCTTCGGCCAGCAGACCCATGCTGATGGCCGGAGCAAAAAAAACAAACATCAACGGCGCCATGCCGAAAAAACCACGCAGGGAAGCCTGCTGATCAAAAAAGAGATTGGCGGCGAAAAACCAGCCGCAGATGAGCAGATAAACCACAATCACTATATAGGCGACCGGTGAGTTGAAATAAGCAGACAACTCCCGGCTACAGATCGTTAAACCTTTTCTCATACCACCCTCCTCACTTGCTCATCATCCACGACATCACCCAGAGTCAATTGTTTAAAAATATCTTCCAGGCTCAGGCGCTGCCGATAGAGTTCCAGCAGGGACCAGTTTTCAGCCCGAATCACCCCATATACC